>NZ_JARGEE010000157.1:0-19168 GCF_033794485.1 Streptomyces sp. MB09-02B | reverse complement strand
CCACCACCACAGCGCACCGAGCCCCAGAGCCGCCCCCCAGCGAGCTATTCGCATGGCCGCCACCTCCAAGGCCTTCGGGCCCCCAGAACGACGCTAGACGGCCCTCGTCACGGCCGGAGAGGGCGCACCACCGGCACAGGGACGCACGGCCCCCTCACACGGACCGCGCCACCGGGGCGCCCGGTGCGCCCCGCAGCCACTCACCGCCGTCCTCACGCCCCCACCGGTCACCCGCGCGCTGCCCCCACCTCGCCGCTCGGAACTCCACGCGCTACCCGTTCTCCGCCTGGAACATCCAATGATGCTTCTCGAGATCCGCCGTGATCCCGATGAAGATGTCCTGGCTCACCGGATCCGCCTCCGCGGTGCTCTCGACCCGCGTCCGCATCCGGGTGATCACCGCGCCGAGCGCCTCCACGAGGGTCCCGACCGCGTCCGCGTCCTTGACCCAGCCGTCCGGCACCCGGCCGATCCCGCTGCTCCCGGCGACCGTCCCGGCCCGCCCGTCCGGTGAGACCCCGAGGGTGGAGGCGCGTTCGGCGACGGTGTCGGAGTGCAGCCGGGCGGTGTCCACGACCTCGTCGAGCTGGAGGTGGACCGAGCGGAAACGCGGCCCGACGACGTTCCAGTGGATCTGCTTGGCCACCAGGGAGAGGTCGACAAGATCGACCAGGGCACCTTGCAACGCCTCGGAGACGGTCTTGAGATCGGCCTCGGACAGCGGGCTCTTCACCACGTACATCAGCACGCTCCGGATTCTTGAGACGACCGTACGACCACCATGACCGCACACCGCCACCCCGGCAAACGGGAGCCCCAGGCAACACAAAAGCCCCGGTCGGCACCCCCAGGTCTCCCTGGCGGCCCCCGACCGGGGCTCCCGCTTCGTTCTACCGCTTCACCGGCATGCGCCGGTGCTCATGCACCCGGTCGCGACAGATCACGCCGCGACGACGTCCACCGCTTCGGCCGGCGCCTTGATCGTGACCCGCTCCGGCGGCACACCGGCCACCGAGACGGAGTTGAGCATCGGTCGACGCACTGGTGCTGGCACCGGCTCGGTGGCCGCTGCGGACTGGGCCAGCTCGGCAAGGGCGAGCTCGTCGCTCACTTCCCGCATGAGCTCGGACATCCGTACGTCCAGCGCGTCGCAAATGGCGGAGAGCAGCTCGGAGGAAGCCTCCTTCTGCCCCCGCTCCACCTCGGAGAGATAGCCGAGTGAGACTCGGGCGGACGAGGAGACTTCGCGCAGAGTACGGCCCTGGCGCTGGCGCTGCCGACGCAGCACGTCACCCAGCAGGCGACGGAGCAGAATCATCGGTGGCTCCCTCCTCGGACCGCGTAGCCGCATCCTTCACGCCCCACCGTACCGCCTTGCGCTGCGGCCGTGCGGGGAGCGCTGTTGTGTTCACTCAGGGCTGTAAACATCAAGTCCCCCCGTTCTGTTCCGTATCCTGTGCCCGCTCATTCCCGGTCTGTTCGCCCGCGAGCTCCTCGAGGAGCAGTGCGAGTACGCTCCGTACACTCTCCATACGGATTTCCGCCCGGCCGCCGTTCAACCGCAACGACGACACTTTCCCGCCACCTGATACGTCGGATTCGGCTGCGGAAGGTCCCGCGACGGCGACATAGACCGTGCCGACGGGCCGGCCGTCCTGCGGCTCGGGGCCCGCGACACCGGTGGTCGAAATCCCCCAGTCGGCGCCGAGGGCTTTGCGGACGCCCTCCGCCATCTGGGCCGCGACCTGCGGATCCACCGCCCCGCGCTGGTCCAGCAGGGTGGCATCGACATCGAGCAACTGGTGCTTCAGCTCCGTGGCGTACGCGGTGACGGAGCCCCGGAAGGCCTGGGAGGACCCGGGGGCCGCGGTGAGCGCGGCGGCGACCAGACCACCGGTCAGCGACTCCGCGACGGCGAGCGTCTCTCCCCTCACGCTCAGTAGTCGCAGCACTTCGGCGGCCGTGGAAGTCACCGTTCCGCTCCCTCCGCCGCGGCTTCGCGCTCGGCGGTTCCGCGCCGGCGCAGCACAATGGCCTGTCTCACATAGTCGAGTCCGGTCACCACGGTCAGAATGACCGCCGCGGCCATCACCCACCACCTCAGGGTGGCCAGGGGCCCCTCCAGCGCCAGCACGTACATCCCGACGGCGATGCCCTGGGTCAGGGTCTTCAGCTTGCCGCCGCGGCTCGCCGGGATGACTCCGTACCGGATGACGACGAAGCGCAGCAGAGTGATGCCGAGCTCACGGCCGAGGATGACGCCGGTCACCCACCACGGCAGATCACCGAGGTAGGACAGACAGATCAGGGCGGCGCCCATGATCGCCTTGTCGGCGATGGGGTCGGCGATCTTCCCGAAGTCGGTGACGAGGTCGTACGTCCGGGCCAGATGACCGTCGAAGACATCGGTGATCATGGCGACGGCGAAGGCGGCCCACGCCCAGGCCCGCCAGACCGGGTCGTATCCGCCGTCCATGAGCATCAGCACGACGAAGCCCGGCACGAGGACCAGGCGGACCATGGTCAGGATGTTCGCGATGTTCCAGAGGCTGGCCTGGTTGACGGCGGCAGCTCCCAGCTTCCCGCCACGGACGGGTCGCGCCTCCCCGGCATCGCTGGCGGCGGCGCTCGGGGCGCCGGGAACGCCGGAGGCGCTCGCCGCGCTCTTGGCGCCGGAGGTGCCGCCCGCCGCGGATGCCGGGACTCCCGTCATCTGGCCGCCTCCTCGGTACACGTGGGGGAGGCGAGCGAGCCCGGAAGCACCTCGGCCACCAGGTCGACGCCTTCGGTGCCGACCACCTTCGCCTCGACCATAAGGCCGACGCTCAGCTCCTCGCCGTTCGTGAACAGCACCTGGCCGTCCGTCTCGGGCGCCTGGTGCGCGGCACGGCCGTACGCACCCTCGTCGCCCTCGACCGACTCCACCAGGACGCGCACGGTCTGCCCGACGCGCTCCTCGGCGCGCTGCGAGACCAGTTCCTCGGCCAGCCGTGAGATGCGCGCGAGCCGCTCGGCCACGACGTCCTCGGGCAGCTTGTTCTCGTAGGTCGCCGCTTCGGTGCCCTCCTCGTCGGAGTACCCGAAGACACCGATGGCGTCCAGTCTCGCGCCGTTCAGGAACCGCTCCAGCTCCGCGAGGTCCTCCTCGCTCTCACCGGGGAAACCCACGATGAAGTTGGACCGGACGCCGGCCTCGGGGGCCTTGCCGCGGATGGTGTCCAGCAGTTCCAGGAACCGGTCGGTGTCGCCGAAGCGGCGCATCGAGCGCAGCACCGCGGGGGCGGAGTGCTGGAAGGAGAGGTCGAAGTAGGGCACGACCTTGGGCGTGGAGGTGAGCACGTCGATGAGGCCGGGGCGCATCTCGGCGGGCTGAAGGTAGCTGACGCGCACCCGCTCGATGCCGTCGACCTCGGCGAGCTCGGGCAGCAGGGACTCCAGCAGCCTGATGTCGCCCAGGTCCTTGCCGTACGAGGTGTTGTTCTCGGAGACCAGCATGACCTCCTTGACGCCCTGCTCGGCCAGCCAGCGCGTCTCGTTCAGCACGTCCGAGGGGCGGCGCGAGATGAAGGAGCCGCGGAAGGAGGGGATGGCGCAGAAGGAGCAGCGGCGGTCGCAGCCGGAGGCGAGCTTCACGGAGGCGACGGGTGAGCCGTCCAGTCGGCGGCGCAGCGGGGACCGCGGCCCCGAAGCCGGAGCGAGGCCTTCCGGAAGATCGACGGGGGCGTGCCCCGGAAGCGCGACCTCGGCCGCGGACTCCTGCCGCTGGGCCGGGCTGATCGGCAGCAGCTTGCGCCGGTCGCGCGGGGTGTGCGAGGCGTGGATGCCGCCGTTCAGGATGGTCTGGAGACGGTCGGAGATGTCCGCGTAGTCGTCGAAGCCGAGCACGCCGTCGGCCTCGGGCAGCGCCTCGGCCAGTTCCTTGCCGTACCGCTCGGCCATGCAGCCGACCGCCACGACGGCCTGGGTTCTGCCGTGTCCCTTGAGGTCGTTGGCCTCCAGGAGGGCGTCGACGGAGTCCTTCTTGGCGGCCTCGACGAAGCCACAGGTGTTGACGACCGCGACGTCCGCTTCCTCGGCGTCCTCGACGAGCTCCCAGCCGTCCGCCTCCAAGCGGCCTGCGAGCTCCTCCGAGTCCACCTCGTTACGGGCGCAGCCAAGAGTGACGAGTGCGACGGTACGGCGTTCAGGCATGGGCTCAAGACTACTTCGTCCCAGTGACAGCCCACGTCGACGGGGTTGGCCGATCATGGCCAACCCCGTGCTCGCGTTTCCCTTTGACTCGTCCGTGCGTCCGCCCCGGACGCGCGGACGGCTCAGCCGACCTCGGGGTCGCCCTTCGTGTACGTCAGTCGTTCGACCTGGCCGGGCTGGAAGTCGTCCTTGATCTTCTTGCCGTTGACGTAGAGCTGGACGGCTCCGGCGTCACCGAGGACGAGGTCGATCCTGGAGCTGTCCTGGAAGGTCTTGGACTGGCCCTGCTTGAGGAGGCCGTCCCACAGGAACCGCCCGTTGTGGTCCTTGGCGGAGATCCAGCTGCGGCCGTCGGAGGCGCTGACCTGCACGGTCACCTTGTCACGGGGCGCGGCCGCGATGGCGCTGTCGGTCGGGTCGGGCTTCGGGTCGGCGTCGGGCTTGTCGGCCTTGGGCGTCGGCGAGGGGGACTTTCCGGTGGTCGGTGTGGAGCCCTCGGCGACCTGTGTGGTGTCGCGGTCGTCGTCTCCGCCGTTGAACGCGGTGAAGCCGACGAAGCCGATCACCGCGACGATCGCGGCGACCATGGCGGCGGTCCAGTTGGGGCCGCGTCGCTCGGGACGGATCCGCTCCGCCTCGAACAGCGGGGCCGCAGGGGTCGGCGCGGGCCGCCCGCCGTGTGCCTCCGCGAACTGTTCGAGGAGCGGGGCGGGGTCGATGCGCACCGCCCGCGCGAGGGTGCGGATGTGACCGCGCGCGTAGACGTCGCCACCGCAGGGGGCGAAGTCGTCCTGCTCGATCGCGTGCACGATGGCGATGCGGACCCGGGTGGCGTTGCTGACGTCGTCGACGGTCAGCCCGGCCGCGATGCGGGCCTGCTGGAGGGCACGGCCGATCGAGGGGCGTTCCGCCGAGCGTTCGTCGCGGTCGTCTTCGAACGGACGCTCGTCTTCGGGGAAGTTGCCGTCAGGGGAGTTGCCGATGGACACGGGGGCGCCTTTCGAGCGTGTAGCCACCTGTGCTGGAGGTTCAGTCTAGGGGGGGTACGAAAGGGTGGGGCAACCGGGCGGTGGGACTTTGTACGCCATCAGAATGGCCGGTCATCCTGCTGGTGGTGAGGGTGGGGCACGGGGCTGTCCCCTCGTCCAACTTGACGTACGACGAAGGGAAACGGTTGCTCACCATTTCCTTACGGGTGAGTCACGTTCGAATACCCGGATGCCGTAATCGCATCCGTGTTCCGCCCGCCGGACAACCGGTTTTCTCCTGCCGTGCGCCCCTGTCGCGCCCCTCCGCGATACCCGCTGCGGCCCTTACGCGTCAGTCTCCCCCCGGATCACCGCGAGCACGCCGTCCAGCTCATCGGGTTTCACAAGAACGTCACGAGCCTTGGAGCCCTCGCTCGGTCCGACGACACCCCGGGACTCCATGAGGTCCATCAGCCGCCCGGCCTTGGCGAAGCCGACGCGCAGCTTGCGCTGGAGCATGGAGGTCGAGCCGAACTGCGTGGAGACGACCAGTTCGGCCGCCTGGCACAGCAGGTCGAGGTCGTCGCCGATCTCCTCGTCGATCTCCTTCTTCTGCTTGGTGCCCACGGTGACGTCGTCTCTGAAGACGGGCGCCATCTGGTCCTTGCAGTGCTGGACGATCGCGGCGACCTCGTCCTCGGTCACGAACGCGCCCTGCATACGGGTCGGCTTGTTCGCCCCCATCGGCAGGAAGAGCCCGTCGCCCTTGCCGATCAGCTTCTCGGCGCCGGGCTGGTCGAGGATGACGCGCGAGTCGGCGAGGGAGGAGGTCGCGAAGGCGAGCCGTGAGGGCACGTTCGCCTTGATCAGACCGGTGACGACGTCCACCGACGGCCGCTGGGTGGCCAGCACGAGGTGGATGCCGGCCGCGCGCGCGAGTTGCGTGATGCGGACGATGGCGTCCTCGACATCCCTCGGCGCCACCATCATCAGGTCGGCCAGCTCGTCCACGATGACCAGCAGGTACGGGTACGGCGACAGCTCGCGCTCACTGCCCTCGGGCAGCTTCACCTTGCCGTTCCTGATGGCCTCGTTGAAGTCGTCGATGTGCCGGTAGCCGAAGGCGGCCAGGTCGTCGTAGCGCAGGTCCATCTCACGCACGACCCACTGGAGCGCCTCGGCAGCCCGCTTGGGGTTGGTGATGATCGGCGTGATGAGGTGCGGGATGCCCTCGTAGGCCGTCAGCTCGACGCGCTTGGGGTCGACGAGGACCATGCGGACGTCCTCGGGGGTCGCGCGGACCATGACCGAGGTGATCAGGCAGTTGATGCACGAGGATTTACCGGAGCCGGTCGCACCCGCGACGAGCACGTGCGGCATCTTCGCCAGATTGGCCATCACATAGCCGCCCTCGACGTCCTTGCCGAGCGCGACCAGCATCGGATGGTCGTCCTCGGCCGCGTCCGCGAGTCGCAGGACGTCACCGAGGTTGACCATCTCGCGGTCGGTGTTGGGGATCTCGATGCCGACGGCCGACTTGCCGGGGATCGGGCTGATGATCCGTACGTCCGGGCTGGCGACGGCGTAGGCGATGTTCTTGGTGAGCGCGGTGATCCGCTCGACCTTGACCGCGGGGCCCAGCTCGACCTCGTAGCGGGTGACCGTCGGCCCGCGGGTGAAGCCGGTGACCGAGGCGTCGACCTTGAACTCGGAGAACACGTTCGACAGGGAGGCCACTATGGCGTCGTTGGCGGCGCTGCGCGTCTTGCCCGGGCCGCCCCGCTCCAGGAGGTCGAGCGAGGGCAGGGAGTAGGTGATGTCGCCGGAGAGCTGGAGCTGTTCGGCACGCGCCGGCAGCTCGCGGGGCTCGTCCGGCGCCTTCTTGGTCAGGTCCGGCACCAGGGCGTCCTGCCTGGCCCCCTTGGGCGGCTTGACGGCCGTGGGCTCCTGCTGGGTCGGCTTGCTGCGCGCGGCCGGTACGGGAGTGGTCTCCTCCCGGTCCCCCGCGGTGACGCCCTGGGTGAGGTCGGCGACCACCGGCGAGGGCGGCATGCCGTGCAGCACGGCCCCGTCGAGCGCGGCGGCGGCCGCCGCGGCGACGTCCACGGCGTCCATCGGCCGGTCCGGGTCGGGCTGCCGTACGGCGGAGCGCCTCGGGCGGCGCCGCGTGAGGGCCTCCTGCTCGGCGCCGTCGGGGTCGTACGGCTCGGGCGTGGAGCCGCGGCGGCGGGAGCGCGCTGGCAGGGCGTCGCGCCACTGCTCCTCGTAGCGCGCGTCGTCCTCGGCGAACTCGTCGTCGTCCTCGTCGTCCGCGATGATGCCGAGCTTCTGGCCGAGCAGCCGCAGTCGTTGCGGGATCGCGTTGACCGGCGTCGCGGTCACGACGAGCAGCCCGAAGACCGTGAGCAGCACGAGCATCGCCACAGCGAGGGCCTCGCCCATGGTGTACGTCAACGGGGTGGCCGTGCCCCAGCCGATGAGTCCTCCGGCGTCCCTTATCGCCTGCATGCCGACGCTGCGCGCGGGCGAGCCGCAGGCGATGTGGACCTGCCCGAGGATGCCGATGACGAGCGCGGACAGGCCGATGACGATCCGGCCGTTGGCCTCGGGCTTCTCGGGGTGCCGGATGAACCGCACGGCGATGACCGCGAGCAGTATCGGCACCAGCAGGTCCAGCCGGCCGAAGGCGCCGGTGACCAGCATCTCTACGAGATCGCCGACCGGGCCGCGCAGATTCGACCAGGTACCGGCGGCGACGATCAGGGAGAGCGCGAGCAGCAGCAGCGCGACACCGTCCTTGCGGTGCGCCGGATCGAGATTCCGCGCGCCCTGCCCTATGCCGCGGAAGACGGCGCCGACGGAGTGCGCGGCGCCGAGCCAGACGGCGCGTACGAGTCGGTACACGCCTCCGGTCGGATTGGGCGCCGGCTTCGGAGGGGCCGTCTTCTTCGCCGTCGCCTTCTTGGCAGGTGCCTTCTTGGCGGCGGCTTTCTTCGCGGGGGCCTTCTTCGCCGGAGCCTTCGTCGGAGCGGCCGCCTTCTTCGCGGGCGGCTTCTTCGCTGCGGACTGACGTGAGGCCATGGGTGTGAGGTTACCGGTGGAGGCCACGGCCGACACGTGTGCCTACTGCTTCACCCGTTCGTGTCGCGCGGGAGCCTCCGTGAAGCTGACACGACCTGACAAGCCATCAAGGGCACCAGTCACGACACCGATACAGGCACAGGCACAGGCACAGGCACAGGCCGCAACGAAGGGCGGGCCCGGGCCACTTGTGTGACCGGGCCCGCTCTCCGAACCTGTGCTCAGTTCTGCGACGGCATCGGTGAAGGCCCGCCCGTACCCGGCTCCAACGCGTCCAGCGCCCTGCGCAGGCCGGTGAGTTTGCGTTCGAGATGGGCCGCGGTGGCCACCGCCGCGGCGTCCGCGGAGTCGTCGTCGAGCTGTTTGGAGAGCGCCTCCGCCTGCTCCTCCACTGCCGCGAGCCGCGCGGAGAGTTCGGCGAGGATGCCGCCGGAGGGCTCCTTGGAACCGCCCGCCGCACCCTTGCCACCGCCCTCCAACTGGAGCCGCAGCAGCGCCGCCTGCTCCCTGAGCTGGCAGTTCTTCATGTACAGCTCGACGAAGACCGAGACCTTGGCACGCAGCACCCACGGGTCGAACGGCTTCGAGATGTAGTCGACCGCACCCGCCGCGTACCCACGGAACGTGTGATGCGGCCCGTGGTTGATGGCGGTCAGGAAAATGATCGGGATGTCCCGGGTCCGTTCGCGCCGCTTGATGTGCGCGGCCGTCTCGAAACCGTCCATGCCCGGCATCTGGACGTCCAGCAGAATGACCGCGAAGTCGTCCGTCAGCAGCGCCTTGAGCGCTTCCTCCCCGGACGATGCCCGCACCAGTGTCTGATCGAGCGCGGAGAGGATGGCCTCCAGCGCCAACAGATTCTCCGGCCGGTCATCGACCAGGAGGATCTTGGCCTTCTGCACCATGGCCCGCCCTCCTCGCCCCGGCTTGGGGCCTCCCCTGTCCGCAGGACTCGACGTGACACCGCTCGGCGTCACCCCAGGGGACGACTCCCTCGCGCCACCCGTCCTTGTGCCGGTCATCGTAGCCGCACCCCGCCCGTCGCCACACCCTGTCACCGTGATGTCACTGTGCTCGTAGCAGAAACGCAAGCGGGGACCAGAAGGTTCCCCGAATCCCGCGTTTCTACACGGCCCCGGCCACACTCAGTCAGCAACTCCGTGCGCCCCCCGACGGGTTGTGACCACGCGCCGCCCCACCTGTCACTCACTCCGCATCCACTGCTCCATCACCGCCAGGAGATGATCCGGATCGACCGGCTTCGTCACATAGTCGGAGGCTCCCGAGTCGATCGCCTTCTCCCGGTCGCCCTTCATCGCCTTCGCCGTCAGCGCGATGATCGGCAGCCCGGCGAACTGGGGCATCCGGCGGATCGCCGTGGTCGTCGCGTACCCGTCCATCTCGGGCATCATGATGTCCATCAGCACGACCGTCACGTCGTCGTGCTGTTCCAGGACCTCGATGCCCTCACGGCCGTTCTCGGCGTACAGCACGGACAGGCCGTGCTGCTCCAGGACACTGGTGAGCGCGAAGACGTTACGGATGTCGTCGTCGACGATGAGCACCTTCTCGCCGTCGAACCGGGCGGTCGTCCGGCGCGCCTGCGACGCCGCCTCCTGAGCGGCCTGCTGCGCCCAGTGCTCCTGCGCCTGCCCGTTGCCCTGCGCGAGCGAGGCGGGCGGGGAACCGGCCGACACGGACCGGCGCCGCCGCCTGAAGAGCGCGGCGGCCCCGTTCTGGGTCTCGCGGTACGACCTCACCTCGGCCGGCGTCTCCCTGCGCTCGGCCAGCTCGTCCTCGGACTCCAGCAGCTCCCCCGCCTCCAGCGCGGCGGACGCGTTGTGCGCGTAGCCCTGCGGGGGCAGTTCGCTCGGGTGCAGCGGCAGATACAGGGTGAAGGTGGAACCGCGTCCCGGCTCGCTCTGCGCGTGGATCTCGCCGCCCAGCAGACGCGCGATCTCCCGCGAGATGGACAACCCCAGCCCCGTACCGCCGTACTTGCGGCTCGTGGTGCCGTCCGCCTGCTTGAACGCCTCGAAGATGACGCGCATCTTGCTGGCCGCGATCCCGATACCCGTGTCCGTCACCGAGAACGCGATCATGTCGGCGTCCGCGTCCCGCAGTGAGCCCGCCTCCAGCAGCTGCTCCCGGATGGCCACCGGCACATCCGCGCCAGCCGGCCGGATGACCAGCTCCACGGCCCCGGAGTCGGTGAACTTCACCGCGTTGGACAGCAGGTTCCGCAGCACCTGCAACAGGCGCTGTTCGTCCGTGTGCAGTGTGGCGGGCAGCTCCGGCGAGACCCGTACGGAGAAGTCGAGGCCCTTCTCCGCGGTCAGCGGCCGGAAGGTGGCCTCCACGTAGTCGACGAGCTGGACGAGGGCGATCCGGGTCGGTGAGACGTCCATCTTGCCCGCCTCGACCTTGGACAGGTCCAGGATGTCGTTGATGAGCTGGAGCAGGTCCGAGCCCGCCCCGTGGATCGTCTCGGCGAACTCGACCTGCTTGGGCGTCAGGTTCGACTCGGCGTTGTCGGCGAGCAGCTTGGCGAGGATCAGCAGCGAGTTCAGCGGCGTGCGCAGCTCGTGCGACATGTTCGCGAGGAACTCGCTCTTGTAGCGCATGGACACCGCGAGCTGCTCGGCACGCTCCTCCAGGACCTGCCGCGCCTCCTCGATCTCGGTGTTCTTCACCTCGATGTCGCGGTTCTGCCGGGCCAGCAGCTCGGCCTTCTCCTCCAGTTCGGCGTTGGACGCCTGGAGGGCCTTCTGCCGGTTCTCCAACTCGTCGGACCGCTCACGCAGTTGCTCGGTCAGCTCCTGCGACTGCTTCAGCAGCACCTCGGTCTTGGTGTTGACGGAGATGGTGTTGACGCTCGTCGCGATCATCTCCGCGATCTGGCTCAGGAAGTCCTTCTGGATCTGGGTGAACGGCGTGAACGACGCCAACTCGATCACGCCCAGCACGGTCCCCTCGAAGAGCACCGGCAACACGATGACCTGCGCCGGGGGCGCCTCGCCGAGCCCGGAGGAGATCTTCAGGTAACCGCTCGGCGCGTTCTCCACCAGGATCGTGCGCTTCTCCTTGGCCGCCGTCCCGACCAGCGCCTCGCCCGGGCGGAACGACGTCGGCATGGAGCCCATCGAATAGCCGTACGAGCCGAGCATGCGCAGCTCGTACTGGTCGTCGTTGTCCGGGGCCAGGTCCTTGCCGTCGAGGAACGGCAGCGCGAGGAAGAACGCGCCGTGCTGCGCGGACACCACCGGCGTCAGCTCGCTCATGATCAGCGAGGCCACGTCGTCGAGATCCCGGCGGCCCTGCATCAGGGCGGAGATCCGGGCGAGGTTGCCCTTGAGCCAGTCCTGCTCCTGGTTGGCGATCGTGGTGTCGCGCAGGTTGGCGATCATCTTGTTGATGTAGTCCTGCAGCTCCTTGATCTCACCGGACGCGTCGACGTCGATCTTGAGGTTCAGGTCGCCCCGGGTCACCGCGGTGGCCACGCGCGCGATGGCACGCACCTGCCGGGTCAGGTTCCCGGCCATCTCGTTCACCGACTCGGTGAGGTCCCGCCAGGTGCCGTCGACGTCACGCACGCGCGCGAGACCGCCCAGCTGGCCCTCGGTGCCCACCTCGCGGGCGACCCGGGTGACCTCCTCCGCGAACGACGACAGCTGGTCGACCATCGTGTTGATGGTCGTCTTCAGCTCCAGGATCTCGCCGCGCGCGTCGATGTCGATCTTCTTGGTCAGGTCGCCCTTGGCGATGGCGGTCGTGACCATCGCGATGTTGCGGACCTGCCCGGTGAGGTTGGACGCCATCGAGTTCACCGACTCGGTGAGGTCCTTCCACGTGCCCGCCACACCCGGTACGTGCGCCTGGCCGCCCAGGATGCCGTCCGTGCCCACCTCACGGGCCACCTTGGTGACCTGGTCGGCGAACGAACTCAGCGTCTTCACCATGCTGTTGAAGGTGTCGGCGAGCTGCGCGACCTCACCGGCCGCCTCGATCGTCACCGTACGGGTCAGATCGCCGTTGGCGACGGCCGCGGCGACCTGGGAGATGTTCCGCACCTGCATGGTCAGGTTCTTGGCCATCAGGTTCACATTGCCGCTGAGGTCCTTCCAGATGCCGGTGACGCCCGGCACGTGCGCCTGGCCGCCGAGGATGCCCTCGGTGCCCACCTCACGGGCCACCCGGGTCACCTGCTCGGCGAAGGACGACAGCTGGTCGACCATCGTGTTGACGGTGGTGACGAGTTCGAGGATCTCGCCCTTGGCGTCGACGGTGATCTTCTTCGACAGGTCGCCCTTGGCGACCGCGGTCGTGACCTCGGCGATCTGGCGCACCTGGATGGTCAGGTTGTTCGCCATGAAGTTCACCGACTGCGTGAGGTCCTTCCAGGTGCCGGAGACGCCCTGCACCTCGGCCTGACCGCCGAGCTGGCCCTCCGTACCCACCTCACGGGCGACCCTGGTGACCTCCTCCGCGAACGACGACAGCTGGTCCACCATCGTGTTCAGCGTGTTCTTCAGCTCCAGGATCTCGCCGCGCGCGTCCACGGTGATCTTCTGCGACAGGTCGCCGCGCGCCACCGCCGTGGCGACCTGGGCGATGTTGCGCACCTGGCCGGTCAGGTTGCCGGCCATGCCGTTCACGGACTCGGTGAGGTCGCGCCACACACCGGCCACGCCGGGCACCTGCGCCTGACCGCCGAGACGGCCCTCCGTGCCCACGTCCCGGGCCACCCGGGTCACCTGGTCGGCGAAGGACGACAGCTGGTCGACCATCGTGTTGATGGTGTTCTTCAGCTCCAGGATCTCGCCGCGCGCGTCCACGTCGATCTTCTGCGACAGGTCGCCGCGCGCCACGGCCGTCGTCACCTGCGCGATGTTGCGCACCTGCGAGGTGAGGTTGCCGGCCATCGAGTTGACGGAGTCGGTGAGCTCCTTCCAGGTGCCGGACACACCGTCGACGCGGGCCTGACCGCCGAGGCGGCCCTCCGTACCCACGTCCCGGGCCATCCGCGTCACCTGGTCGGCGAAGCTCGACAGCTGGTCGACCATCGTGTTGACGGTGTTCTTCAGTTCGAGCATCTCGCCCGCGACATCGACGGTGACCTTCTGCGAGAGATCACCGTTGGCCACGGCCGTCGTCACGGCCGCGATGTTCCTCACCTGTCCGGTGAGATTCCGGAACGCCGTGTTGACGGAGTCCGTCAGGTCCTTCCACGTCCCTGCCGCGCCCGGCACCTGCGCCTGACCACCCAGCCGACCCTCGGCACCGACCTCATTGGCCACCCGGGTCACTTCGGCACCGAAGTAGGAGAGCTGGTCGACCATCCCGTTGACGGTGTTCTTCAGTTCGAGCATCTCGCCCGCGACATCCACGGTGACCTTCTGCGAGAGATCACCGTTGGCCACGGCCGTCGTCACCGCCGCGATGTCCCGCACCTGGATGGTCAGGTTCCGGAAGACCGTGTTCACGGAATCGGTGAGGTCTTTCCAGGTTCCCGCCGCACCCGGCACCTGCGCCTGACCACCCAGTCGACCCTCGGCACCGACCTCGTTGGCCACGCGCGTGACCTCGTCGGCGAAGATCCGCAGCGTCTCGGTCATCTGGTTGATCGTCTCAGCGAGCTTGGCGACCTCGCCGCGCGCCGGCACGGTCACCTTCTGTGACAGATCACCATTGGCGACCGCGGTGGTGACCTGAGCGATCCCGCGCATCTGAAGCGTGAGGTTGCCGGCCATGGTGTTCACCGAATCGGTGAGTTCCTTCCACACCCCGGCCACGCCCGGCACCTCGGCCTGCCCCCCGAGCTGCCCCTCGGTACCCACCTCACGGGCGACTCGCGTCACCTCCGAGGAGAACGCGGAGAGCTGGTCGACCATCGTGTTGACGGTCTCCTTCAGCTCCAGCATCTCGCCGGCCACGTGAACCGTGACCTTCCGGGACAGATCACCCTTCGCGACTGCGGTCGTCACCAGCGCGATGTCCCTCACCTGAGCGGTGAGGCGATACGCCATCGTGTTGACGGACTCCGTCAGGTCCTTCCACGAACCGGACATGCCGCGCACCTTGGCCTGTCCGCCCAGCTTGCCCTCGGTGCCCACCTCGCTGGCCACCCGGGTGACCTCGTCGGTGAACGTGGACAGCTGGTCGACCAGGTTGTTGACCGTGCGCCCGACCTTCAGGAACTCCCCGCGCAACGGGTGCCCGGTCCCGTCCGGCGCCTGCGTCCGCAGCTCCATGCGCGGCGACAGATCACCGTCCGCCACAGCCGACAGCACCCGGCTGACCTCGGAGACGGGCCGCACGAGGTCGTCGACCAGGGCGTTCGACGCGTCGATCGCCGCCGCCCAGGACCCCTCGGCGGCCCCCGTCTCCAGCCGCTCCGTGAGTTTGCCCTCACGCCCGACGACCCGCCGCACCCGCGACAGCTCGCCGGTCAGATGCAGATTCCGGTCCGCCACCTCGTTGAAGACCGCGGCGATCTCGGCCATGACACCGTCACCCGAGACGGTCAGCCGCTTGCGGAAGTTGCCGTCCCGCATCGCTTCCAGAGCCGTGAGCAGCCGGTTCAGGGCGGCCGTGTCCACGGTCGTGGTTCCATTGCGCGGTTTGCGCGACTTGCGCTGGTCACTCAGGGACTGTCCGCCTTTCGCGCGCGTCTTAGTGCCCCGCGTCGCTGCGCCAGACTCCACTGTGTCCCTCCCGCAAGGGTCGACCGTTCCTACTAGACGTACTTCGCCGTTTTCGAACGCTTCGTACTGCTCACACTGCTCGTACCACTCGTGCTACTTCGTACCCGGAGTCGCCCGACCTTCTCCTGGAAGCCTGCCCAGTGTTTCACCATGGCTGAACCAGGCCATAACAGTTCGGCAGCTTCGCACACGGTCCGCACACCTCCGGACGGAAACACAGACGACCGGCATCCGCATGGACGGCGAAGGTAAGTAACCTTGCATGCGGCTGTCCAGCCACGCCGGTTCCGACCCGGCCTGGGCGGTGGCGCACGAGCACGAGCGGGCAGGCATCGGAGGGGCGGCCTCACCATGACCACCGGACTGCATCCCGGGGAGACCCCCCAGGACCCCAGGCCGACGGAGAACCAGCCTCTGCCACGGCAGGAGGCCGTCCTCGCACCCCCGCACGTAGAGCACGTAGAGAACCGGACAAGGAGTTCTGTGATCACCGCGCGCGCGGCCGCCAGCTTCGCTGCCGTCTCACGATCCGTCGCGACCGCCCGCTCGTTCGTCCGCGACACCCTCCAGGGCTGGGGCTTCGCCGACATCGTCGACGACGCGGTGGTCCTCACCAGCGAACTCGTCACCAATGCGGTCGTCCACGCCGGCACCCCCGCCGACGTCCTCTGTCTGCGCGCCGAGGACGGCGTCCGCGTTGAGGTCGCCGACAGATACCCCGACCGTGAGATCCCCCTCCAGGGCAGCCACATCAACATGGGCAGCCCCGACCGCGAAGGCGGCCGCGGCCTCCAACTCTGCGCGGCGATGGCCACCCGCTGGGGCGTCGAGTACACGTCCACGCACAAACACGTGTGGTTCCAACTCGACCTCCCCGACCGCCCGGTGGGCACCCGCTCGGCCGGCCCGTCCCTCCCCGCCGACCTGCTCCCGCTCGCCGACGGCCGGGTCCGCGTCGCGGTCGTCCAGATCGACCGGGTGGGCGCCATCGGCGCCTGGAACGAGGACGCCGAGGAACTCTTCGGCTACGCCCCCGACCAGGTCATCGGCAAGCCCCTCACCGACCTCGCCGCCTGGCCGCACACCCCCGGCACCAGCACCGGCGTCGCCGAGGCCCTCCAACTCTCCCGCTGGGAGGGCAGTTACGGCATCCGCGACGCCAACGGCCGCGTGATTCCGGTCTACGCCTCCCACCTGCGGGTCCGCGACACGGCCGGCGACCCCTCCACGGTCTGCCTCCTCGTACGCGACCACGAGCGCGCCGTGCTCCAGACGCCGATCCGCATGCCGTCCGGCGACAGCTCCGGTTCCGGCGAGGGCCAGGCGACGGACCCCTTCGAAGTCTTCATCGGCTCCCCCGCCCCGGACGACCTCGACGGCCTCCTCCAGCGCACGGTCGAACGCGCCCGCGACATGCTCGACGGCGACTCCGCCTTCCTCCTCCTGGCCACCGACGACGAGACGGAGCTGGAGGTACGGGCCTCCACGGGCCTGCCCTCGGCCCGCCAGCGCTTCGCCCGCGTCCCCGTGGAGGCCGGCCCCGGCCGGTACGGCTCGGCCCGCATGCCGGCCGTCCACGACGACCTCACGGCCGTCCCGGGGGCCGTCCCCCTCCTCAACGGCACGGGCATGCGCTCGGTCGTCACCGTCCCCCTCAAGGTCGAAGGCCGCCTCACGGGCTCCCTCGGCGTCGCCGCCGAGGCGCAGGGCCGGTACTCCAACGAGGAGGCCCTACGCCTGCAGTTCGCCGCCGACCGCATCGCGCTGGCCGTCGAGTCGGCCCGCCTGGGCGAGCTGGAACGGCTGCGCCGCGGCTCGCTCAGCTTCCTGGTGGAGGCCTCCGACCTCCTCGCGGGCACCCTGGACCGCGACCAGACGCTGGCCCTGATGGCGCAGATGACCATCCCGACCCTCGCGACGTGGTGCGCGGTCTACACGATCGCCGACCAGGCCTCGGACCCGTACCTCTCCTACGTCCTGCACGAGGACGAGGACCTCATCGACGGCCTCAAGGCCCTCCTGGCCAAGATCCGCCCGCCGGAGCCCATCCCCACCCCGGGCGCCCGCGTCTGGACCGCCCCCGCCGAGGCCGCCCACCAGGCGGCCCTGCGCACCTCCATGCGCAGCCTGGGCCTCGGCGAGCCCGCCACGGTCAGCTCGGGCATCGGCACGACCCTGGCGACGGCCTCGGCCGTCGGCGGCGAGACCGTCGTCCTCCCCCTCGTGGCCCGAAACCGCGTCATCGGCATGCTGACCCTCGGCAAGCCCACCGACGAGCACTTCCGCCAGGAGATCCTGGAACTGGCCGAGGACCTCTCCCGCCGGGCCGCCCTGGCCCTGGACAACGCCCGCCTGTACTCGGAGCGCGTGGCCATCAGCCAGTCGCTGCAGCGCAGCCTCCTCCCACCCGAGCTCCCGCAGATCGACGGCGTCGAGGTCGAGGTCATCTACCGCGCCGCCGGCGAGGGCAACGAGGTGGGCGGCGACTTCTACGATCTCTTTCCCATCCGTGACGGCGCGTACGGCTTCGCCATCGGCGACGTCTGCGGCACAGGCCCGGAGGCCGCCGCGGTCACCGGCCTCGCCCGCCACGCCCTGCGCCTGCTCGCCCGCGAGGGCTACTCCGGCCCGGCGGTTCTGGACCGCCTCAACTCCGCGATCATCGACGAGGGCGCCCGCAGCCGCTTCCTCACGCTC
This sequence comes from Streptomyces sp. MB09-02B, assembly GCF_033794485.1. Classification (NCBI taxonomy): domain Bacteria; kingdom Bacillati; phylum Actinomycetota; class Actinomycetes; order Kitasatosporales; family Streptomycetaceae; genus Streptomyces; species Streptomyces sp. MB09-02B. The sequence goes on along the minus strand of NZ_JARGEE010000157.1, from coordinate 1,527 downwards.
CTGTACGGCGAGTTGTGGCCTCAGGAGGACGGCAGCGCTGTCCTGAAGGTCGTCTGCGCCGGCCACCCGCTCCCGCTGCGCCTGCGTCAGGACGGCACGGTCGAGCCGGCCGCCGAACCGCAGGCCCTGCTCGGTGTCATGGAGGACCTGGAGCTGTACGAGCAGACCGTCACCCTCGACCCCGGGGACGTCCTCCTCTGTGTCACGGACGGCGTCACCGAACGCCGCGAGGGTACCCGCATGTTGGGCGACGACGGCCTCACCGAGGTCCTCACCACGTGTACGGGCCTCACGGCCGGCGCGGTCGCGGCCCGAGTCATGCGTGCGGTCGAGCGCTTCGCCTCGGACGCGCCCTCCGACGACATGGCCATTCTGGCGATGCGCGTCCCGGGCCTCCAGCAGGACTGAGCGAGCACAAGAAAGGCCCCGCCCAGTGGGCGGGGCCTTTCTTGTCTGAGCCCCCAAACGGAATCGAACCGTTGACCTTCTCCTTACCATGGAGACGCTCTGCCGACTGAGCTATAGGGGCCAGTCACCTGTTCGAGGTTTCCCTCGCGGCGACGAGATAGATCATACCCCGGTTGGGCGGATGCTTCGAACCGCCGGCGCACCGGCCACACCCACGCGCCCTCATCGTGCCAAGCACCGGAACTAGAAAGCCGGTTGCAACAGCCCGCCGAGCGCATTGCAGGCAGACACCAGCCGCTGCAACTGCCGCCGGGACATCTCGCCACCGATGTGCAGCGCCAGCGTCTCGTCGGCGGCCCGCTCGGTCTCCGGCAGACAGATATCCCGCCGGAACGCGGGCATCCGGTGCACCGGCGTCTTCACCGGCACACTGCACTCGACTCCCTTGGCCCGCACGGCCCGCGCGAAGGCGTCCCGGTCCGGCCGCCCGTTCCCGGGTACCCGCACGACGTACTGCTGGAAGGTGTGCCCGTCACAGCCCTCGGGAGTCCGTACGCCCTTGAGCTTGGCACTGAGATACGCGGCCCGCTGCCGGCGCTCCCCGAGTTCGCTGTACGGCGCCTCCGACTCGCCCTGCTCCAACACCAACAGCCCATGACGCTGGCCGACTTGATGAAGCGCCGCGATATCGGCGGACCTTCCGAAGCGGTGTACGACGACCGCGGCCACCGTCCGCGACGTCACCGCGGCCTCGACAGCCACGGCGTCCAGGCAGTACGTCACCGGATCTATGTCGGCGAACACCGGCACGGCCCCGGCCAGGCTCACCGCCTGGGCGACCTCCGGGTTTCCGAACGCCGGCACGACGACCTCGTCACCTGCGCCGACACCTGCGGCCCTGAGCATTCCAACGGTACCCATGGCGCGGATCCTGGTCGCGCAACGTGAACTCCAAGTAAAGCAAAACAAAAAAGAGCTGGTCCCCGAACCGAAATTCGGGGACCAGCTCTATCAATGATTGTTCGGCGGCGTCCTACTCTCCCACAGGGTCCCCCCTGCAGTACCATCGGCGCTGTAAGGCTTAGCTTCCGGGTTCGGAATGTAACCGGGCGTTTCCCT
>NZ_JARGEE010000156.1:0-19216 GCF_033794485.1 Streptomyces sp. MB09-02B | reverse complement strand
GCGTCAACGTCCTGTGGGCCCTCATCCGCGACCGACGGTGCTATCAAGTCACACCACCAGTCACCAGCGCAGCTTGACAACAGCATTAGGAAGCCTCCTGGAGCAGTGCTCCAGGAGGTCTTCCGCCATCAGCGCCAGCCGGGTTGAGACCTGCCCGGACGAGCATGACGCGTGCGGAGTTCTTGTCCCGTGGGGACGCGGTTCCGCACGCGGTGCAGGTGTAGGTGCGCTCACCCAGCGGCAGTGCGTGCTTGGCTCTCGCATCGCAGTTGGCGCAGTCCATCGTGGTGTAAGCGGGGTGGACGAGGCGGATGTCCCGTCCGTGCTTGCGGCTCATCTCGATCAGGGCGGTCTTGGTGGCGCCGATGGCGGCGTCGGCGGCCTTGCGGGCCATGGTGCTCTTGGCCAGGAACTTGGGGCGGAAGTCCTCGACGGCGATGGCGTCGTGGTCGCGGACCACCTTCTTGGCCCATTTGCGGCCGGTGTCCTCACGCTGCCTGGCGACCTTCTTGTGCGCCTTCGCCCGCAGTTTCTTCGCCTCGCGGTAGCCCTTCGATCCGGGCTTCCCCTTCTCCGGCCTGCGGCGGGCCATCATCCGGTCGTACCGGGTCAGCTTCGTCCGGGCCTTCCCGCCGTGCCCGGCGTGGGGCAGGTCGTGCGCGTCGGACGTGGTGGTCGCGGTCTGCCTCACCCCCCAGTCGACGCCGAGCGCACGGCCGGTCTCCGGCAGGGGCTGGACCCGGGCGGGAACGACGAACGATGCATACCAGTGCCCGAGAGTGTCCTGGTACACGCGCACCGAGGACGGCTCCGCCGGCAGTTGCCGCGACCACACCACCGTCACGACGATGCCCCCGGCCAGGTGCAGCCGGCCGTCCTTCAACCCGAACCCGCGCCGGGTGTAGTTGAGGGTCGCCGGCGCCTCGCGTCTGGTCTTCCACGCCGGCATCCCGGCCCGGCGCGCCATGGGCAGGCGCTCGCGAATGTCCTTGTGCGCCTTGGCTCGGGAGCGGCCGAAGTCGCGGATAACCTGCTGCTGGACAACCGAGGAGCCCTCCCGCAGCCACGGCGTACGGGCGCGGGCCTCGGTCAGCATCCTGTCGAGCTGCGCGGGGCCGCACGTCACCTTCTGGCCGGTGGCCTTGTTGTGCGTGTGTACGGCCCTGGACTTGGCGACGCATTCGTTCCACAGCCAGCGGCACCGGTCCCCCTCCGCCGCCAGGGCGGTGCGGGCGGCGGACGACACGCGCAGCCGGTAGGTGTACCGGGCCTGCCCGGACCTTTCAGTCGCAACCGCCGTCACCTGCGCCACCTCGCCCCCCTTCACGGTCCCCGGCCAGGACACCGTGCCGTCCCGAACCTCGCGAAGGACCATACGTACGACAGCCGCACAAACGCACCCCGATCCCCCAGTCACCACCCCAACCAGCGACCACAGGCACACGCGTTCGCATCACCTCCGCGATACCGAAGCGAAACAGGCGCTCCGCGCCCCGAACCGGATCCGGCGACACTCCGCGTCGCAACACCCTGATGCGATTTCTCCCTGGCGTGAACGCCAGGGCCTCCCCGCAAGAAACAGGTGATCTTCGGGCCGCGGCGGATCGGCGGGCGCTCGCCGCATAGTGTTACGGCCGGTAACAGTCCCCCGAGCTGCGTGTAAATCTTGCGGGGGCGAGTGGACACCCGGGCCGCGCTACCGGCGAAAGCGTGCGGCGCGGGACAGATCGGCTCACCGGCACGACCCCGTCGAGGTGTCGGCCGACGGTGTCGGCGACGGGCTTCGGCCACTTTCGCCGACCCTTGGCGCAACCACCAGAACAGCTCTTGCAATCTCGGCCCCCGCACGTCTCAATGGAGCCGTTCTCTTGGCGGACCGTCACATTCCGCCGCGCGGCCGCGCATTGCACCGCCCCCACATGGCAACACCCGTACCGGGAGGGACGGGGCTCCCCCAGGCCCCGTGCGCCTCCCGTACCAGGGAAGGGAATTCGCACGATGAGACGCATACGACTCGGAGTCGGCTCGGCGCTCGCGGCAGGGACGCTGGCCGTCACCGGACTCGCGTTCGCGCCGACGGCCGTCGCGGTCACCCCGGAGACCGCGACCATCAACGCCAGCTGCACGATCGGCGGCGCCGGCACGGCCACGCTCACGGCCACGCAGAGCGGTACGACCGCCACGGTCACCCTCACCTCCGAGGAGATCACCGCACCGATCGCCCTGGCCGAGGACTCCATCCAGTCCACGCTCACCTTCGTCAAGGCGAGCGGCGGCACGACGGCCTTCACCGGCACCGAGAACCCGGCCCTGGCCGCCGGCGACGGCATGGTGGTGGGCCCGCTCACCGGCACCGTCGCACCCGGCGACAGCCTGGAGGCGTTCGGCGGCTCCCTGCAGATGGTGGTCTTCGGCATCACCGTGAGCTGCACGGCGAGCGGACCGCAGTCGCCGGGCCCGTTCGTCTTCGACTGATCCGCGCCGCCCCTGAGTGAACGGGTGAGGGGTGGTACCGCACCCGGCGGTACCACCCCTCACCCCGCCGCGTGTCTCACAGCGCGTCGGGACCCCGCTCGCCCGTCCGCACCCGTACGACCGTCTCCACGGGCAGCGCCCACACCTTGCCGTCGCCGATCTTCCCAGTGTGAGCCGCCTTCACGATCGCGTCGATGACGTCGTCGGACGCGGCGTCCTCGACCACGATCTCGATCCGGACCTTGGGGACGAGGTCCACCTGGTACTCGGCGCCCCGGTACACCTCGGTGTGGCCCCGCTGCCGGCCGTACCCGCTGGCCTCGCTGACGGTCAGACCGTGCACACCCATCTCCTGGAGTGCGGTCTTGACCGCGTCGAGGCGGTACGGCTTGACGATCGCGGTGATGAGTCTCATGCCTTAAGCCTTGGCCTTCTGCGTGGGGGACGGGGACGGGACGGACGAGCTGACCGGGGCGCCGTGGCCCAGGACGCCGTGATCGTATGCCGTCTCGGCGTGCACCGTAAGGTCGAGACCCGTGTGCTCGTGCTCCTCCTCCGCGCGGAAGCCCAGCGTCTTGTCGATCAGCTTCCCGATGCCGTACGTCACGAGGAACGCGTACGCCCCGACGGCGACCACGGCCACCAGCTGTTTGCCCAGCTGGCCGAACCCGCCGCCGTACAGCAGCCCCTCGGCGCCGCCGGTCAGCTGCCGGTCGGCGAAGACGCCGATCAAAACCGTGCCGATGATCCCGCCGACCAGGTGGACACCGACCACGTCGAGGGAGTCGTCGTAGTTCAGCCGGAACTTCCAGCCCACGGCGTAGGAGCAGACGACACCGGCGGCCAGGCCGATGACCAGCGCGCCGAGCAGCGAGACCGAGCCGCAGGACGGGGTGATGGCGACCAGGCCGGCGACCGCGCCGGAGGCCGCGCCCAGCGTCGTCGGGTGGCCGTCGCGCTGCTGCTCGACGAAGAGCCAGCCGAGCAGACCGGTGCAGCCGGCGGCGAGGGTGTTGAGGAACGCGGTGGCGGCCAGGCCGTTGGCGCCGAGCGCGGAGCCGGCGTTGAACCCGAACCAGCCGAACCAGAGCAGACCCGCGCCCAGCATGACCATCGGCAGGTTGTGCGGGCGCATCGCGTCCTTCTTGAAGCCCAGCCGGGGTCCGAGGACCAGGCAGAGGGCCAGTCCGGAGGCGCCCGAGGTCACCTCGACCGGCAGACCGCCCGCGAAGTCCAGGGCGCCGAGGTCGTCGAGGATCCAGCCGCCCGGCCCCCACACCCAGTGGGCGACCGGAACGTATACGAGCAGCGCCCACACCGGCACGAAGACCAGCCACGCCCCGAACTTCGCGCGGTCGGCGATCGCACCGCTGATCAGCGCGGCCGTGATGATCGCGAAGGTCAGCTGGAAGGTGGCGAAGAGGACGGTCGGGACGGTGCCGTGGACGCTCGCGGGGCCGACACCGCTCATCCCGAGGTGGTCGAGGCCGCCGATCAGCCCGCCGAAGGCGTCGTCGCCGAAGGCGAGCGAGTATCCGGCGGCCAGCCACACCACGGTGACCAGCGCGATCGAGACGAAGCTCATCATCAGCATGTTGAGGACGCTCTTCGTGCGGACCATGCCGCCGTAGAAGAGGGCGAGGCCCGGGGTCATCAACAGGACCAGGGCGGTGGCGGCGAGCAGCCAGGCGGTGTCGCCGGTGTCGACGGCCGGTGCGGCCAGGGGCACGGTGGGCACGGTGGACTCCAACGGGTGCGGGGGCTCGTCAGAGGGTGATCGGCGTGCGTTTCGGTACGCGTACGGGTGTGTTTCCGTGACGTTTCGTTGCGTGAGGGTTTCGGAAAGCTCACGGTCCGTGGTGGGTACGGCGGGGCTCCGAGGATCAGGGAGAATGGGCGCCATGAGCGTCCGTACCCAGTCATCCGAGCAGCCGGCCGAGGCCGCCCACCGCGCCGGCTTCGCCTGCTTCGTGGGCCGCCCCAACGCGGGCAAGTCCACCCTCACGAACGCTCTGGTCGGCCAGAAGGTGGCGATCACGGCGAACCAGCCGCAGACCACGCGGCACACGGTCCGGGGCATCGTGCACCGGCCGGACGCGCAGCTGATCCTGGTCGACACCCCGGGACTGCACAAACCGCGCACCCTGCTGGGCGAGCGCCTCAACGACGTGGTCCGCACGACGTGGGCCGAGGTCGACGTCATCGGCTTCTGTCTGCCCGCGAACGAGAAGCTCGGCCCGGGTGACCGGTTCATCGCGAAGGAACTGGCGTCCATCAAGAAGACGCCGAAGATCGCGATCGTCACCAAGACCGACCTGGTGGACAGCAAGGCCCTCGCGGAGCAGCTCATCGCCATCGACCAGCTGGGCAAGGAGCTGGGCTTCGAGTGGGCCGAGATCGTGCCCGTCTCGGCGGTCGCCGACAAGCAGGTGGGCCTGCTCGCCGACCTGCTCGTCCCCCTCCTCCCGGAGGGCCCGGCCCTCTACCCCGAGGGCGATCTCACCGACGAGCCCGAGCAGGTCATGATCGCCGAGCTGATCCGCGAGGCGGCCCTGGAGGGTGTCCGCGACGAGCTTCCACACTCCATCGCCGTCGTCGTGGAGGAGATGCTCCCCCGTGAGGACCGTCCCGCCGACCGGCCCCTCCTGGACATCCACGCCTTCGTCTACATCGAGCGCCCCAGCCAGAAGGGCATCATCATCGGCCCCAAGGGCAAGCGCCTGAAGGAGGTCGGCATCAAGTCGCGGAAGCAGATCGAGGCCCTGCTGGGCACGCCGGTCTTCCTCGACCTCCATGTGAAGGTGGCGAAGGACTGGCAGCGCGATCCGCGCCAGCTGCGGAAGCTGGGGTTCTGAGGGGCCGCGAGACGCCGTGCGGAGCGCGACCGTGCCAACGGTCGCGCTTCGGCTTTTAAACGGTCGCCCTCTCTGGTCAAGTTTGACTAGTGTCGGGGTATGGGCGAGAAGACGATTCCGATCCTTCCGTGTCAGAGCCTCGGGCCGCTCCTCGACTTCTACAGGGCCCTCGGCTTCGAGGTCACCTTCGAGCAGCGCAGCCCCAACCCGTACGCCGTGGTGGAACGCGGGGGCATCGAGCTGCAGTTCTTCGGGCTGAAGACCTACGAGCCGACCGCCTCGGTCAGTACCTGCTACGTGGTCACCGACGACGTCGACGTCCTGTACGCCGCGTTCCGGGCCGGGCTCAAGCGGGCGTACGGGCGGGTGCCGACGCGGGGGCTGCCCCGCATCGGGCCGCTGAGGGACATGTCGTACGGCGTGCGGCAGTTCCTGATGACCGATCCGGGCGGCAACTGCGTACGGGTGGGGCAGCCGACGAGCGAGGACCAGCACCACCGGCCCGCCCCACGGGAGACCTACGCGCGGGCCCTGCACCACGCCTCCCTGCTGGCGGACTCCCGGGACGACCCGGCGGCCGCGGCTAAGGTCATCGACCGGGTGCTCGGGCCGGGGGCGGACGGACCGGGCGGACCGGACGGACCGGCCCCCACGGCGGCACAGTTGGTGCGGCTGCTCGTGCTGCGCGCCGACGTCGCCGAGCGGACGGGCGACGAGGAGACGGCGGCGGACGCGATCCGGCGGGCCCTGGCCGTACCGCTCACCGAGGAGGAGCGGGAACAGGTCCGGGACAGCCTCGTCCGACTGGAGGACCTGAGGAGCCGGGAGCAGGCATGAGAAAAGCCGCCGCCCCGGTTCTCCGGGGCGGCGGCCGTCAGGTCGTGCGGGGTCCGGCGATGGCCGGTGTCAGCGCGTCCACCAGGCGGCGGAGGTGTTCCGCAGGGTGTTCGTGCCGCAGTGGATCTCGCCCATACCGAGGTGGTACGTCTCCCAGTCGTCCAGGTACGACACCTTCATGCCGGCGCTCGTGTACGCGGCCGTCACCGCCTCGCCGAAGATGTCCTTGCCGCCGATGACCGGGCCCCACTGACGCGGCGCCAGATAGTGCGTGCGGCTGAGGACGATGCCGTTGACCGCGCCGGGGACGTACGCGCTGGTCATGACCGAGGGCGCGGGCGCCGCGGGGGACGCGGCACCGAAGCCCTCCCGGCTCTTCGAGCCCTGGTCCGCCGTCGCCTCGTCGAGGCGGCGCTGCTGGCCGTAGTCCCGTGCCACGTCCGGGAGTTCGGCGCCGGCGCCGAGGCGGGTCAGACGGGGGAGACGGGTCTTGCCGTCGCCCGACTGGGTCTCGCCCACCATCTCCGTGCCCTGGGTGTAGAGGGCCGGGACCCGGACGACCTCGGCGTCGGTGACGCCCGTCTCGCGCTTGAGCACCGCGAGGTTGGCCTCGATCTTGCGGGTGGCGAGGTTGTTGTCGGAGACCAGGGTCTTGGAGGCGAGGGCCTTGTCGATGGTCTCCGTGGGGCCGAGCTTCAGGGAGAACATCTTCGTCGAGCCGTGGCCCGCGGCCTTCGCGTCACGCAGCAGCTTGAGCCCCGCCTCGGGGTCGGCGACCGCGATCTTCCAGCCGCGCGGGGTGTCCGCGGGCAGGAACTGCACGAACTCGTCGACGTGGCCCACGTGCAGCCACGACGTGTCGAGGAACAGCGGGTCCTGCATGCCCTGCGACTTCAGGAACGTCCGCATCACCTTCGCCGGCTTGGAGCCGACGTCCGGGCGCTGCCCCATGATGATCCGGCCGGCGGGGAAGGAGCGGTCGCCGTGGGCGTAGGGCGGAATGGTCTCCAGGTTGCCCATGGAGTTGAGCGTCCACTCCTCCGAGTCCTTCGCGCCCGTCACCTGCACGGCACCGATGTTCGGGCCGCGCATCTTCTCGAACAGCTCCCGGCCGGAGTCCCGGTCCAGCTGGGCGGAGCGCAGCATCACCCGCATGGCCTGCCGCTTGCCGTTCGCGCCGGTCATGCTGACGTACGCGGGCTCGACGAAGTCCTGCGCCCAGATGTCGCCGTACTTGGTGAAGTTCACCGTCGGCCGGGTGATGCCGGCGTCCTTGGCGGCCTTGTCGAGGCCCTTGCGGAAGGCGGCGTTGAGCTTGCCGTAGTTGCCGCCGGAGATCTTGGTGACCAGCAACTGCTGGGCGTTCTGCAGGTGGTGGTGGGTGAGGAGGGGGGCCACGCGCAGGGTGACGGAGTCGGCGGTGGTGCCCTTGGAGGACTTCACGGTCAGCCGGACCCGGGCCGTCCCGTCCCACTTCGCGGTGTCCCGGATGACGTCGCGGGCCTCGACGCCGAACTCGACGCCCGCCTTCAACTCGGCCCGTGACAGGCGGGTCTTGCTGGTGACGGGCTCCCACTTCTTGCCCCGCTTGACGAACACGCGGCTCTGCGCGGCGCCCGCCGTGACCTTCACGGTGCCCTGCGCCCCGGCGGGGACGCTCGCCATCGGCACGGACCGTATGCGGGCCAGGTCGGCGGCGTCGGCGGTGCCGTTCACCTTGGTGTCGGAGGCGTCGTTGCAGGCGGCCAGCTTGGCGTCCGAGAGGGGCTTGCCCTTGGGGCCGGTGGCCGGGCAACGGCGGGTGTCGTCGTCGATGTTGGGCAACATCAGGGCGCCGCGGGCGACGGTCCAGCCGTTCTCGCCGGAGGTGTCGGTGGTGCCGGTGACGTCGACCTTGCCGTCGCGGTTCGTGTCCACGCGCAGATCGGTCGGGGGAGCCCCGGCGGCGAACGCCGAGGGCACCGCCAGCGAGGGCGTCGCGAGGAGCGTGCCGGACACCGCCAGCACGGCTATCGCCCGCCGTGCGGGGCGGGTTCGGGTGGGTCTGGTTGAACGCGTAGGCACAGAGCGTCCCTTCGGCGGCGAGCGTGGTCAGTGGTGAAGACGGTCGAAAGCGCGGATCCGTTGTCTGTGCGCCTCCTGTGAAAGACGTGATCTGCCGCACGCCGGGTGTGAATGGCGCCACAAGGGCGCGTTGTCTGCGTCGGGGGCGGCGCGCGTACGGCTCTCCACGCCGAGTGGCGCGCGTACTGCTCCACGCCGAGTGGCGCGCGTACTGCTCCACGCCGAGTGGCGCGCGCTCTACTCCACGCCGCGAATCCGCCCCACGAACACCGCCCCGGCCAGTCCGATCACCGCCGCCACCAGGTACAGCGCCCGGTAGCCGCCGAGATGCGTCACGATCGGCGCCGCCAGCACCGGAGCGGCCACCTGGGGCAGGGAGTTGGCCACATTGATGACGCCCAGGTCCTTGCCCCGGTCGAGGGCCTTCGGCAGCACATCGGTCATGAGGGCGAAGTCGACCGACGTGAACACACCGAAGCCCAGGCCGAGCAGGGCCGAGGCGACGAGCGCGCCGGGCCAGGTCGGCCAGAGGGCGATGAGGCCGGTCGCGGCCGCCATCAGCATCCCCGACCAGTACACGAACGGTTTGCGCCGCCCCACCCGGTCCGACCACGCCCCCGAGACCACCACCGTCGCCAGCAGCGTCGAGGCGTTCACCACGGTGAGGATCAGCACGCCCTCCTCCGGGTCGGGGTACCCGACCCGGTCCCGCAGGTAGAACAGCAGGTAGAGCAGGCCGACGCTGTTGCTCAGATTGATCAGGAAACGTGTCAGCCACGCCCACGCGAAGTCCGGGTACCGCCGCGGGCTCAGCCAGAAGCCCGCCACGAACCCCCGCCACGACCACGCCGGCCGGGCCGCCGTCGGCAACCGCGATTCCCGGTGCCCCAGCACGTACGGCAACACGCCCACCAGCGTGAACACCGCGCACGCCGCGTACCCCGCGCCGACGCCCCCGCCGAGCGTCGCCAGCCCGGTGCCGCCGACCACGCCCAGGATCTGCGCCGCCCCCAACCAGCCGCCCACCGCGCCCCGTTGGAGCCGGGGCACCTGGTCCGGGACCGCCGCCGTGACCGCCGCCCAGGACGCGTTCAGGGTGAGCTGCACCAGACACCAGCCGGCCGCCATGGTCCACAGCCCGCCCGCGCCCGCGAGCAGCAGCAGCGACACCGCCCCGCCCGCCGACCCCGCCACGATCCACGGCGTACGGCGGCCCCAGCGGGACGTCGTCCGGTCCGACAGCGCCCCGAACAGCGGCGTGGCCAGCAGCGAGACGACCGCTCCGACGCCGGTCACCCACGCCAGCACCGACTCCTTCGACATGCCCGCGCCGGGCGCGAAGTCCTCCGCCTGCGAGGCCAGCAGGATCTGCAGCGGGCCGTACCAGCCCACCCAGATCGCCCCGTTGGCCAGCGCCAGGGCGGAGGTCCAGCCCCCGCCCACCCGTTCCGAGGGCTCGGCGAGGGCGTCCGTCGGCCGGGTCGTCGTCATCCTCTGCTCTGCGCCCGCAGCAGGTCCCGGTACCACGCGTACGACGCCTTCGGGGTCCGCTCCAGCGTCTCGAAGTCCACGTGGACCAGGCCGAACCGCCGCGCGTACCCCTCGGCCCACTCGAAGTTGTCCAGCAGGGACCACACGAAGTAGCCGCGGAGGTCGACGCCCGCCTCGGAGGCGGCGTGCAGCGCGCGCACATGGCCGTCGAGGTAGGCGATGCGCTCCTGGTCGTCGACGCCCTCGTAGGAGCAGCCGTTCTCGGTGATGACGACGGGGGGCAGCCGGTCGCCGTAACGGTCGTGGAAGGTGGTGAGGAGTTCGGTGAGGCCCTCGGGGACGACCGGCCAGCCGAAGTCGGTGGTCGGGACGTTCTCGATCTGCTTGACGGTGAAGGGGAGTTCGGCCGGGATGGAGACCCCGCCGAACTCGATGTCCTCACCCTCGGGGGCCCCGACCCGGGTCGGGGCGTAGTAGTTGACGCCGTACCAGTCGATCGGCTCGGAGATGATCTTCAGATCGGAGCCGATGTCCGTGCCCGGCATCAACTCGCCCAGCCCCTCCGGGTATTCGCCGAGCAGGACCGGCTCCGCGAACAGGCGGTTGAGGAGCAGGTCGTAGAACCCGGCCGCCTCCAGGTCCGCCTGCTCCTCCGAGGCCGCCCAGGTCGGTCCGTGCGAGTTGGCGATGCCGATGTCCGTGACCCCGGCCGCGCGCAGCGCCCGTACGGCGAGGCCGTGGCCCAGCAGCTGGTGGTGGGCGGCCGGGAGCGCGTCGAACATCAGCTGCTTGCCGGGCGCGTGGGTGCCGAGGGCGTGACCCAGCAGCGTGTGCTCGGCGGGCTCGTTGATGGTGATCCACTTGCTGACGCGGTCGCCGAGCCGGGCCGCCACGACGGCGACGTACTCGGCGAACCGCTCGGCGGTGTCCCGGTTCAGCCAGCCGCCGCTCTCCGCCAGCGACGACGGCAGGTCCCAGTGGAAGAGGGTCGGCACGGGGCGTACGCCGGCGCCGATCAGCTCGTCCACCAGACGGTCGTAGAAGTCCAGGCCGTCGGGGGTGTTCACCCGGGGCCAGGAGATCGAGAAGCGGTACGCGCCGACACCCAGGTCGCGCAGGAGGGCCACGTCCTCCGGGTAGCGGTGGAAGTGGTCGCAGGCCACCGCCGCCGTCGAGCCGTCCTTGATCCGGCCCGGCTCGGCGGAGAAGGCGTCCCACACGGACGGCTCGCGCTCGCCCGCGGCCCCCTCGATCTGATGCGCGGAGGTCGAGACGCCCCACAGGAAGCCTGCCGGGAACTGGGGTATCGGGTTGGTCGCGTTCGTCGCCATGGGCGGATCATCCGTACCACGGGTAACGGAAGTCAACGCCCGAGGGTGAAGTGCCCGTTACGCGCCCCCGGCGCCCCTGAGGGGCTGCTCACGCCCCCTCCTTGAGCACCCTTCTGATCAGCTCGCGCTGTGCCTCGGACAGCCGGGGGTCCGCGCAGTGCACGGTCCGGCCGTCCACCGTGATCTCGTACGAGAACCCGTCCGGCACCCCGAGCGGCGGTGAGCCCCGGCCGGCGGTGAGGGCCCGCTCGGCCAGGGTGTGCCAGTCCTGGGCATCGGGCCGCCCGGCGGTGTCCACCACCGCGTGCCGCTCGATGCCCGCGAAACCGCCCGTGCGCCGCACTTCGATACGCATGCGTCATGTGTAGTACGGAACGGGGCCGAGGCGCAGCACCGCACCGCCGCCGCGCTCCCCTACAGCGTCCGTACGCCCACCTGCTCCCAGGCCTTCAGCACCGCCGTCAGCTCGTCGCCCTGGCCGTAGCGGTCCTTCGCGGCCTTGACGGTGAGCGTGGCGAAGTCGACGAAGAGGGCCTGCTTGTCCAGTTGGCCGCCGGTGAGGACGTCGTACCAGATCTGTCCGGCCCGCTCCCAGGCGTGGCCGCCGAGCGCGGTGGCCACGAGGTAGAACGCGTGGTTGGGGATACCGGAGTTGATGTGCACGCCGCCGTTGTCGCGGCCGGTGCGGACGAAGTCGTCCATGGTCGCCGGCTGCGGGTCCTTGCCGAGGACGTCGTCGTCGTACGCCGTGCCCGGGGCCTTCATCGAGCGGAGCGCGACTCCCGTGACGCGCGGCGCGAGCAGGCCGGCGCCGATCAGCCAGTCCGCCTCCGCGGCGGTCTGGCCGAGCGTGTACTGCTTGATGAGGGCGCCGAAGACGTCCGACATCGACTCGTTGAGCGCGCCCGGCTGGCCGAAGTACGTGAGGTTCGCCGTGTACTGGGTGACGCCGTGGCTGAGTTCGTGGCCGATGACGTCGATCGGGATGGTGAAGTCGAGGAAGATCTCGCCGTCCCCGTCGCCGAACACCATCTGCTCGCCGTTCCAGAAGGCGTTGTTGTAGTCGCGCTCGTAGTGCACGGTCGCGTTCAGCGGCAGCCCGCTGCCGTCGATGGAGTCGCGGGCGAAGGACTTCCAGAACAGTTCGTACGTGGCGCCCAGGCCGGCGTACGCGCGGTTGACCGTGGCGTCCTTGCCGGGCGCGTCGCCCTCGCCGCGGACTTTCCTGCCGGGCAGGTCCGTGCCGTGGCGGGCGTCGTGGATCGTGCGGTGCGGTGTGCCGGCCTCGGCGCCCACGGGTGCGGTGATGCTCGGGGCGCCGATGACCGTGGTCAGGCGGCGGTGGGTGCGTTCGAGGGCGTCGCGCTCCAGGGTCTTGCGCGCGGCGCCGGCGAGCACCGGGTCCTCGGCCTGGGAGAGCTTGTCGAGGACGTGGGGTGGGACGACTGTGCAGAAGACGGGCTCGTGGCCCCCGTTGGTGGTCATGTCTCGCACGATTGCACTCCGTCGGGGGGCTGTCACTGGGGGCAACCATGATTGGTGAAATGTCGCCGTATGGGTTGCGTTTCGTCAGCGCCGTGTTACTCAGGGTTGAGTGCGGGGTGCGCGTGCGGTGGGGCCTCTCGCGCAGTTCCCCGCGCCCCTTTCAGGGGTGCTGCCCGTGCCCGGTGTGGCCTTGCGCACCTTTTGTCCAGATAGATTCCCTGGTCCCGCATACTGATACGACCCCGCGCGGCAGAAACGGCTCGGCTAAGCTGCTCCGCATCATGCGTTTCGGGCTGCTTCTCCTTAGCTGCCGCGGCGAGGGCCTGTACTAGAGGCCGACTCCCTCCCCGCGGTGCTTTGGCGTTGTGTCGTCGGCCGTCCTTCCCGGCAGTGACCGGACCATCGAGGAGCCCACGCATCATGGCGAACCGCCAGCAGCCCACGTCCATGCCGATCCACAAGTACGGACAGTACGAGCAGGTCGACATCCCGGACCGCACGTGGCCGAACAACCGGATCACTGTCGCCCCCCGCTGGCTCTCCACCGACCTGCGCGACGGCAACCAGTCCCTGATCGACCCGATGTCCCCCGAGCGCAAGCGCCGGATGTTCGACCAGCTGGTCAAGATGGGCTACAAGGAGATCGAGGTCGGCTTCCCGGCGTCGGGACAGACGGACTTCGACTTCGTACGGTCGATCATCGAGGAGCCGGGCGTCATCCCGGACGACGTCACCATCTCCGTACTGACCCAGGCCCGTGAGGACCTGATCGAGCGGACCGTGGAGTCCCTGAAGGGCGCCAAGCGGGCGACCGTCCACCTGTACAACGCCACCGCCCCCGTCTTCCGCCGGGTCGTCTTCCGTGGCTCCAAGGACGACATCAAGCAGATCGCCGTGGACGGTACGCGGCTGGTGATGGAGTACGCGGAGAAGCTGCTGGGCCCGGAGACGGAGTTCGGGTACCAGTACAGCCCGGAGATCTTCACCGACACCGAGCTGGACTTCGCGCTGGAGGTCTGCGAGGCGGTCATGGACGTCTGGCAGCCCGGTCCGGGCCGCGAGATCATCCTCAACCTGCCCGCGACGGTGGAGCGTTCGACGCCGTCGACGCACGCGGACCGCTTCGAGTGGATGGGCCGCAACATCTCCCGCCGCGAGCACGTCTGCATCTCGATCCACCCGCACAACGACCGCGGTACGGCCGTCGCCGCCGCCGAACTGGCGCTGATGGCGGGCGCCGACCGCGTCGAGGGCTGTCTGTTCGGGCAGGGCGAGCGCACCGGCAACGTCGACCTGGTCACCCTGGGCATGAACCTGTTCTCGCAGGGCGTCGACCCGCAGATCGACTTCTCCGACATCGACGAGATCCGTCGCACGTGGGAGTACTGCAACCAGATGGAGGTCCACCCGCGCCACCCGTACGTGGGCGACCTGGTCTACACGTCCTTCTCCGGCTCCCACCAGGACGCCATCAAGAAGGGCTTCGACGCCATGGAGGCGTCCGCGAAGGAGCAGGGCAGGACGGTCGACGACATCGAGTGGGCCGTCCCGTACCTGCCGATCGACCCCAAGGACGTCGGCCGCTCCTACGAGGCCGTCATCCGCGTCAACTCGCAGTCCGGCAAGGGCGGTATCGCGTACGTCCTGAAGAACGACCACAAGCTGGACCTGCCGCGCCGGATGCAGATCGAGTTCTCGAAGCTGATCCAGGCGAAGACGGACGCCGAGGGCGGCGAGGTCACCGGCTCCGACATCTGGGCGGTCTTCCAGGACGAGTACCTGCCGAACCCCGACAACCCGTGGGGCCGGGTCCAGGTCCGCGCCAACCAGTCGACCACCGACAAGGACGGCGTGGACACGCTGACCGTGGAGGCCGAGGTCGACGGCGTGGAGACCACCCTGGTCGGCACCGGCAACGGCCCGATCTCCGCGTTCTTCCACGCGCTGCAGGGCATCGGCATCGACGCCCGCCTGCTGGACTACCAGGAGCACACGATGAGCGAGGGCGCCTCCGCGCAGGCCGCCTCGTACATCGAGGTCGCCATCGAGGACAAGGTCCTGTGGGGCATCGGGATCGACGCGAACACGACGCGTGCGTCGCTGAAGGCGGTCGTCTCCGCCGTCAACCGCGCGGCCCGCTGACCAGCCTGACCGGCGGTTTGAAGGCCCCGTTCGCCGGATTCCGGCGGGCGGGGCCCGTCGTTTACCGGCCAAACCCTGTGCAGGTCGCGGGTAGGCCTCGTCCGGAGTACTGACTGCGCCTCACGGATGTGGCTAACATCACGAAAGCGCGGCGATGATGCCGAGGGGGCACTTCCCGCGCCCATGGGGCCGTGTGTGGGGGAGTTACGGAGGTGCGACGTGCTGCCAGGACGGGACCCGATCGGCCGTGCCGCCGCGCTCGCCCGCGACGGGCGGACCAGCCGTGCCACCGGCTTCTCGCGGGTGCTGGGCACCCGGATCGCGTGGACGGGCATCGGTGACGGCGAGTTCTTCTGCCCCGGCTGCGGGGGCGACCGCAACTACCAGCGCCTCACCGGCCGCCGCCGCTTCACCCTCCTCGGCGTCCCCGTGCTGCCCCGCGGCGAGACCGGGCCCGTCGTCGAATGCGCGGCCTGTCGCCACCACTACGCCGTCGACGTCCTCGACCACCCCACCACCACCCGCTTCTCCGCGATGCTCCGCGACGCCGTCCACACGGTCGCCCTCGCCGTCCTCGCGGCCGGTGGCACCTGCTCGCGCCCCTCGCTGACCGTCGCCGCCTCCGCCGTGCGCTCCGCCGGGTTCGACGACTGCACGGAGGACCAGCTCGGCGCCCTGGTGGAGGCCCTGGCCGCCGACACGGGCCGCGTCCACGGCGCGCCCTGCGGTCCCGGTCTGGCCATAGAGCTCCACGAGGCCCTGGACCCGCTGGCACCGCACCTCGCCCCCACCGGCCGCGAGGCGATCCTGCTCCAGGGCGCGCGCATCGCCCTGGCCGACGGGCCGTACACCCCGGCGGAACGGGACGCGCTGGCCACGGTGGGAGCGGCCCTCACCATCTGCGCGGACGACGTGACCCGGCTGCTTGCGACGGCCCGGACCCCGTCCTAGCGCGCCCGACTGCCGTCGCTGCCCCGTCCGCCTCCCGTTCGGCCTCGCCGAGGCGCAGACGGCCCTGGCGGTGATCGGCTGGCGGGTGCGGCCGCGGCCGGGCGGCGGTCCCGAGCCGCTGCTGCGGGGATGACCATGCGGCCCCAGGGGGACCGGCTGATCCTCGACCGCCGGGCGGACCGGGCCCCCGCCGGCGGGGCGGGCGTACTCCCCGGGGAGTAACGCAGCCGCCGGGCCACCCCCGGCAGTACCGCTGAACTCGCCCTCACGCGCGACGAATCGGCCCTCCCGCGCCGGGAGTCTGGGGGATGTCCAGACACCCGCAGAGGGAGGGGGGACCCCATCATGGGGCCCGCAGAGACGAACGTACGTACGCGGCGGCGAGCCGTGCCCTGGCTGGTGCTCGGGTTGTGGGTGGTGCTGCTCGCCGTCGTCGCGCCGTTCGCGGCGAAGCTGTCCGAGGTGCAGAACGACCGGGCTGTGGACTATCTGCCGTCGAGCGCGGACTCCACCCAGGTGGCGAGGATCCAGGACCGGCTGCCCGGCGGCGAGACCACCGAACTGGTGCTGGTGTACCACCGCGACGGCGGGCTGACGGCCGCCGACCGGGCCGCCGCCGGGCGGCAGGTCGCCGAGATCGGCGAGCGGGACCGCCTGGCCGCCGAGCCGGAGGGTGTGCCGTCGCGGGACGGGACCACCCTCATGTACCCGATCGCGAGCAACGGGCCCGGCACCGACGAGAAGCTGCGGGACGCCTTCGTCGAGCGGGTACGCGCGGTCGCCCACAGCGAGGAAGGGCTGACCGTCGAGGTGGGCGGGCCCGCGGCCCTCGCCACCGACGCGGGCAAGGTCTACGACTCGCTCGGCGGGCCGCTGCTCTACACCACCGTCGCCGTCGTCGCCGTCCTGCTGATCATCATCTACCGCAGCCCGGTGCTGTGGCTGGTGCCGCTCGTCGTCGCCGGCATCGCGGACTTCCTGTCGATGGGGGTCGCCTACGGCCTGAACCAGGCCTTCGGGACGACCGTGTCCGGGCAGAGTTCGGGCGTGATGACGATCCTCGTCTTCGGCGCCGGCACCGACTACGCGCTGCTGCTCGTCTCCCGCTACCGCGAGGAACTCCGGCGCGTCGAGCGGCCGTACGAGGCGATGAGGGCCGCCCTGCGCGGCTGCGGGCCCGCCGTGCTCGCCTCCTCCGGGACGGTCGCCGCCGGACTGCTGTGCCTGCTGGCCGCCGACCTCAACAGCAGCCGGGGCATGGGCCCGCTCGGGACGGTGGGCGTCCTGTGCGCCCTCCTCGCCATGCTCACCCTGCTCCCCGCCCTCCTCGTCCTGCTGGGGCGGCGGGTGTTCTGGCCGCTCGTCCCGGCGTACGGCAGCGCGCCCAAGCAGCGGAAGAGCCTGTTCTCGGCGATGGGGTCGTCCGCCGGGCGGCGCCCGCTGACCGTGCTCGCGGGCGGGGCCGTCCTGCTGGGCGCGCTCGCGCTCGGCACGTTCAACCTGCCCGGATCCCTGAAGCAGGAGGACTCCTTCGTCGACAAGCCCGAGTCGGTCGCTGCCATGGAGACCCTGGGCCGGGCCTACCCCGGGCAGGGCACCCAGCCGATCTCCGTCATCACCCCGGCCGCGCGGGCCGACGCCACGATCACCGCGATCGAGGGGCAGCGGGGGGTCGCGGCGGTCGAGCGGGGCCGCACCGGCGGCGGCTGGACCGAGATCTCCGTCATCGCGCGGAGCGCGCCGGAGTCGGCCGCCGAGACCGCCACCATCGAGTCGCTGCGGGACGCGCTGCCGGAGTCCTACGTCGGCGGGCCCAGCGCCGAGCAGCTCGACCTGAAGGACACCAACGCCCGCGACCGGCTCGTCGTCGTACCGCTCGTGCTCGTGTCCGTGTTGCTCATCCTCGTCGCCCTGCTGCGCAGCCTGGTCGCGCCGCTGCTGCTCGTCGTCGCCGTGGTCGCGGTGTGGGCGGCCTCGCTCGGCATCGGCGGACTGCTCTTCGGGCCGGTGTTCGGGTTCGAGGGGACCGACCCGGGGCTCGGGCTGCTCTCCTTCGTCTTCCTCGTCGCCCTCGGCGTCGACTACGGCATCTTCCTCATGCACCGGATGCGCGAGGAGTCCCTGGCCGGCGCCGAACCGGCCGCCGCCGCGCTCTCCGCGCTCCGCACCACCGGCGGGGTCATCGCCTCCGCCGGGCTCGTCCTGGCCGCGACCTTCGCCGTGCTGCTGAACATGGGCCTCGTCCAGCTCGTCCAGCTGGGCTTCGTCATCGCGGTCGGCGTCCTCCTCGACACCTTCCTCGTCCGTACCTACCTCGTGACCAGCGCGAGCGTCGCGCTGCGACGGAAGGTGTGGTGGCCCGGCCCGCTGTCCAAGGAGCCGGCGCACCCGGTGGGGCAGCCCCCGGGCGGGGCGACGGACCGGGAACACGTGGCGGCCGGCCGCTGAGCCTGTCGCGACCACCTGAGGGCGCCCTTCTCTCCCGGAAGGGCGCCCTCCTGACGGAGGATGAGCGGGTGACGGTAACCATGGGCATGGCGAGGATCGGGCCGGGGCTCGTCGAACGGCTGCGGACGGCCGCCGGGGCCGACGCCCTGCGGTACGACGCGTATCTCGCCGCCGGCCTCGCCGTCGTCGACTGCGTGGCCGCCGCGGTGATCAAGGGGGACGGGCGGGTGCCGGACCGGCTCGGGTTCGCGCTGCTGCTCGCCGTCCATGTGCCGCTGGTGTGGCGCCGGCGCCGGCCGGTGCTCATGCTCTGGGTGCTGGTGGCGTTCGTCGTGCCCTACCACTCGTTCGACAACAACCATCCCGCCGCCGTGGCCCCGGCCATGCTGGCGCTCTACACCGTCGCGGTGAGCGGCACGGCCCGCCGTACGCTGCTCAACGGCGCCGCGGTCGTGGCCCTCACCCTGACCGTCAACGTGCTGTTCACTCCCCAGCAGATCCCGGAGTTCCTGCAGATCTCCGGCTGGATCGTCTCCGTCCTCGTCTTCGGCGGGTACGTCCGGGTGCACCGTCAGTACGTCGACTCCGTCGTCGAACGGGCCGAGCGCGCCGAACGCACCCGCGAGGAGGAGGCGCGGCGCCGGGTCGCGGAGGAGCGGCTGCGTATCGCCCGTGACCTGCACGACCTGCTCGCCCACAGCATCACGCTCGTCGGTGTGCAGACCTCCGTCGCCGCGCACGTCCTGGCCGCCGACCCCGACCGCCTCGACCGCGCCGCCGTCGCCAGAGCCCTGGACGACATCGCCGAGACCTGCCGGACCGCCCGCGGTGAACTGCGCGGCACACTGGAGGTGTTGCGGGAGTCCGAGCACGCGGGTGCCGCCCACCGGGGGCCGCTGCCGGGCCTCGACGGCCTCGCCGACCTCGTGGAGGCGGCCCGCACGGCGGGGGCCCGTGTCGAGGTGTCCGTCGCGGCGGACGGTGTGCCCCCGGGGGTCGGGGCCGCCGCCTACCGGATCGTGCAGGAGGCACTGACCAACGCCGTACGGCACGGGGGAGCGGACTTGGCGATACGGGTGGAGCTGCGAGCCGGGGAGGGCGCGCTCCGGGTACGGGTGACGGACGACGGGGTGACCG
>NZ_JARGEE010000155.1:0-19285 GCF_033794485.1 Streptomyces sp. MB09-02B | reverse complement strand
TGTGCGGGCAGAAGCCGTCCGTGACGGCATCCTGCCCGCTACACTCCCACCGCTCGACGTTTCCCCAGGTCAAGCCACGAAGTACTGCTGGAGTACTAGTACTCCAGCAGTAGATCGTCATCTTGCCGCTTTGGACGTGAAGACAGGACTGCCTGGTGGGACGCGGATGGTTAAAGGCTGTCCCGTAAGTGATCTTGAGGCTGGTGTCGGCGAGGACGGCTGTTGTGCGAACTTGCTTTTCATCCAGCGAGGTTGAGGTTGTGCAGGCGAGCGATACCGAGCATGGCGTGGTGCACGCCGTCGCCTTTGAGACGGCAGTCGCGCAGGATCTTCCAGCTCTTCATACGGGCGAAGGTGTGCTCGACGCGCGCTCGGACTCGTTTGTGGGAGCGGTTGTGTTCTTCCTTCCAGGCCGGGAGGTCCTCGCCTTTGGTCCGGCGGTGCGGAATGACCAGGCCGGTGCCCTGGTATCCGCCGTCCGCGATGGTCATGGTCTTGCCGACGGCGTCCTTGGCGCCGGATTCGTCCCAGCCGCGGGAATCGTGGCGGTTACCGGGCAGCGGCCGGCCGACCACGACGACCAGGCGGGTGTCGGCGTCGATGACGACCTGGTGGGCCGTGGAGTAGCGGTAGTTCTTCGACTGCTCGGCGATCGTGCGGTCGCGGGTGGGCACCAAAGTGCCGTCCACGATGAGTACGGCGTCCTTCGCGAAACGCTTGCGAGGCTGGAGCGCGAGGAACGGCCCGAGATGGTCGATGATCCGGTCCGCTGCCGACTTCGAGACTCCGAACAGCGGGGCGAGCTGGCGCAGCGTCAAGTTCGTGCGCCAGTAGGCCGCGACCAGCAGGATCCGGTCCTCCAACGGCAGCCCTCACGGCCGACCGCGATGCCCGTCGAGCATGGTCTCGCGGCGCACCGCGGCCACCAACTTGCCGAAGCAGCGCGGGCTCAACCCGGTGAACGGGGCTACCCAGGACGGCTCCGACGCCGTGATCACACCAGCCACATCAAGATCGTCCCACTTCGGAGTCACTAGGCGGGGACGTCCTCAGTCGGTCAGAAGCTCTTCGAGACGCCGCACGGACCGCGGAGTGCCGAGTTCGTCAGCCATCACTACAAGCCGTGAGTGATACTCTCGCGTGATCGGCAGAGCATCCTCATAGATCCACGAGCACATGGTGTCGAAGGCCAACCCCTCTTCGCCGTGTGACAACAGATGCCGGACATCCGTGATGACGGCCTCCGAGGTGAGAGGTGAGTCGCCGAGGAGGGCAACTACCCGGGCGCGATACGACAGGCTCATCGATGCTCTCAACGTCGGAGTCGAACGTGACGTCACATCGTCACCAGCGCATCGATCCCTGTCCAGCAGGGCAACCACAGCCTCAGCAAGATCAATTACGGGACAACCTTTAGCTGCTGTTGCCTCTGTCCGCCAACAGGTCCCTGATGCGTACGTCAACCTGATGGCGGTCGTAGCCCCGCCCCACGATCCGGAACGGCGGCGGGCCGACCGGCGAGTCGGCTTCAGACAGGGCCTTGAGATAGCGATCGACCTGATGGCGGTCATAGCCACGCCGCACCAGATCGAAGCCACGGAACTCAGACGATGTCGACACTTCGCACCCCACTCCAACCCGGTAGGAAGACGGGTGCGGCCACCGTTGATCATCGGTGTGTGAAGACTGAAGATCATGCGGTGGCTGCGGGACACAGCGTAGACCCTGCCCGGTGGCAGAAGACGTTCGAGGGCCTGATGGGCCGGATCGCGAGCCGGTTCGTCCGGGTTAACCCCGGCGCCGGATAAGGCGGTTGGTGCTTGGCATGCTTTCGGACCTGCCCCGAAAGAACTGCTGGACCATCGCTGAGTGGGCCGGCGAGGCGACCCCGGACGGGATGCAGCACCTGCTGAACCGGGCCAAGTGGCACGCCGACGTCGTCCGCGATGACCTGTGCAGCTATGTGGTCGAGCACTTGCACGACGAGCAGGCGGTGCTTGTGGTCGATGAGACCGGTGACGTGAGGAGGGCACCTGCACCGTCGGCGTCCAACGTCAGTACACCGGCACCGCGGGCAGGATCGAGAACTCCCAAGTCGCCCTTTACCTGGTATACGCAGGTCAGCGCGGTCACACCGCTGTGGACCGCCAGCTGTGCATCCCGCGCTCCTGGACCGACCAGCCCGACCGCTGCCGCGCGGCCGGACTCGACCCCGACACCGCGTTCGCCACCGAGCCCGAACTGGCCGCCCGCATGATTGTCCGGTTCCTGGAGGTCGGCACCACGACTCTTGGGTGGCCGGCGACGAGGTCTACGGCGGCAACCCGAAACTGCGCGCCGCCCTGGAGGTACGCGGCACCGGCTACGTCCTCGCGGTCGTCCGCACCCACGAAGTCACCACCCAGGCAGGTAAGTTCCGTGCGGACGCCTTGGCCAGGAAGATCCCTGAGCGGGCCTGGCAGAAGCTGTCCGCCGAGGGCGGCGCCAAGGGGCAATGCTTCTACGACTGGGCCCACATCGACATGCCCGATACCGCCCCCGGTCAGCGCCACCTGCTGATCCGCCGCAACCGCAGCACAGGCGAACTCGCCTACTACCGCTGCTACTCACCCCGGCCGACGCCTCTGGCCACCCAACCATCCCGACCACACCGTCCAGCCCCGCGCGCTCCACCGCTACCTGCGCCGGCGTAACGCCCACGTACGTCACCCCGACGTCCTCGCCGCAGAACGCCGAGAACGCGCCCGTATCCGCAGCGAGAAAGGCATCCGTTGAAGAGGACGCGCACTGGCGAAGGCGGCATGACCGAAGGGTTCCCAGTCAACGCACCAGGTCGCGCCAAGGACCGTCCGGTACCAGGGCAGCGAGAACGGACATCAATGTCGGCGGCTCGATTCGATCCGCCAACGTGCTCAGGTCGGACCACACGACCCAGGCGTGTTCATGGAGATTGACCTGCTCATCGGGAAGGAGACCGGTCGCGACCCGGTACGACAAGAGCCCGGAGAACCACGAAGCCGGATGCACCTGTGTGGTGCGATGCTCTGGCTCTACAGCATCGCACCACACCCGCGATCCGAACTCCGGACAGAACCTGGGCCCGCGGGCCTGGTTTTCAGGGGCGCGGGGAACCGCGCGAGCAACCACGAACCACTCGCACCCGCCGACGAACCCTCAGCCCCCCACCCCGAAATGCCGCTCCACCAGACAGCACGCCGCCTCAAGATCCTCTGCCACCAACGCGTCCAGCAACGCGATGTGCTCCGCCGCGTCCGCCATCAGTTCCACTCGGCCACCGCCCCCGGCGACCCCCACGTGAGCGCCGCCCAGCGGCAGTTGCGTACGCCGGTGGAGGTCGTCCGTGATCTGCAGCAGCTGCTCGTTGCCGGACAGCCCCAGCACCCCTCGGTGGAAGGCCCGGTCCGCCTCGCCGTACGTCGCGCGGCACCCGGAGGACGCCGCCCGGGCCGTCTCGTCGGCGAGGGGCCGCAGTTCACCCCAGCGGTCCGCCGGCACGGTGCGCGCGAGCCGCATGACCACCGGCACCTGGAGCAGCGCCCGCACCTCCGCCAGCTCGGCCAGCTCCCGGGCGCCCCGCCGTACGACGCGGAAGCCGCGGTTGGGCACGACCTCGACCGCGCCCTCGATGGCCAGTTGCTGCATCGCCTCGCGCACGGGGGTCGCGGAGACCCCGAACCGCTCACCCAGCGCGGGCGCGGAGTACACCTCGCCCGGCGTCAGCTCCCCGCCGGCGAGCGCGGCCCGCAGCGCGTCGAGGATCTGCCCCCGCACGGAGGCCCGTTGGACGACGGGGCGTCCCTGGCCGCGCGGCAGCGGGATCGGGACCTCGCTGTGCGTGTGTTCGCCCCGGGCCGCGTCGACGCCGGGGCCGCTGTCGTCGCGCGCCGCGGCAGCGGCAGCGTCCGCCGCGATGCCCCGCTCCCGGTCGACATCAGCGACCCCGGGCTGGGCGGGCACGCGGTACACCGACGCCGGACGTGCGGCAGCGGGGTCCGGCGCGCTCATGGCCGTGGCCTCGCGCGGGCGCGGTCCGGCCTGCTCCACGGGTCCTCCTCCGAGCCGAGTCGAGCGTCGAGTGGGTCGAGCAGTGCGGCCGACCGGATACATGGGGGCGGTTAGTCACTACTCGGGTTGTTACCGGTCGTAAAGCACGATAGGCGCACACGCCCCCAGTTCAAACCTCGACCACCTCGGGTAAGGTAAGCCTTACTTGGCAGCGATGGTGAAACGGCGGTCCCCGTATGCCCCAGTCAGCACCGGCACCGGCACCCACTTCACGCAGGTCGCCCGTGGCGGCGGCATACGCACGCCTCACCGAGGTCCTGCCCATGATCAGCGTGACGGAACTCTCCCTCACTGATCCATTGCCCGAAGGTGAGGGATGGGTCTCCGCCGCCGGACTCGCGGCGGCGGGAGCCGAGCTCGACGCGTTCCTGGCATGGGACGAGGCCCAGATAATCCGGGACCACGGCCGAAAGGGCCGCCCGGACGTGGTGGCGACCTTCGGACTGCACCGTTACTCCTGGTACGCCTGCCTGCTCTTCACGGTGCCCTGGTTCCTCCAGCGCCGGGTGCCGCGTTTCCCCGCCGAGCACGTGGCGTTCCAGCGTGAGCAGAGCAGGCTGGTGGTGCGCGGTGAAACGTTCAGCTGCCTGCCGGACGACCCGGCGGCCGGCGAACCCGGCGCCCGGGTGGTCGCGGACGAGGACGCGCTGCGGGCCGAGGTGCGCGACGCCTTCGCCGCGCACATAGAACCGGTCCTCGGCGGCTTCGGTCCGCGGATGCGGCGGCGCGGGCGCGCGCTGTGGGGCATGGCGACCGACGAGATCGTCGAGGGCATCTGGTATGTCGCCGAACTCCTCGGCCCCGACGAGCAGGAGCGCTGCCGGCGCGAGCTGGAACTGCTGCTCCCGGGCGCGACCCGGCCGTACGTGGGCGCCGCGGGCTTCCGTGAACTGACCGGCCCGGGCGGCGAGTCGCTGCCCACCCGGGACCGGGCGAGCTGCTGCATGTTCTACACGCTGGTCCCGGAGGACACCTGCGTCACCTGCCCGCGCACCTGCGAGTCGGAGCGGATCTCCAAACTGACGGCCGCCGCCACCGGTTGACGGCCGCTCACCACTGCCGGTTGACGGCCCCTCACCGCCACCGGTCGACGGCCCCTCACCACTGCCGGCCGACGCCCCCCACCACCGGCCCACGCCCCTCGCAGCCGCCGGGGGCCGCACGCCGGGTCGACCCCCCGGCGATCGCCCGGGGCATGTGCCGTAAGATCCACTCCGGGTGGGACCCTCGTTGGGTTACAGGTGGTTCACAAATTCCTCACTTGTCGCAGGAACTTTCCGTGGAACCACTCGAACGGGTAATCTCACTCGCACTCAACTCCCGTCCCTCGCGCGGTAGTTCGAGCAGAATGCCGCCTGGCGTCACTCATTGCACTTCTTTGGCGGTCTCTTGCCCCGAAACCCCCTGAGGGCCGCGAGGATTGGGCCACTATGGCGGGCGTTACGCCCTATCCCAATGCAAGGGACCCCTGATGAGATTGACCGACATATCGCTGAACTGGCTGCTTCCGGGCGCCGTACTGCTCCTGGGCATGCTGGCGGCGGTTGCGGTGCTCGCGCGCGGCAAGCGCTCCGGGGAGCACGCGAAGACCGAGGATTCCTGGGAACGTAGCGAGGAGCGCCGCAGGCGCAAGGAGAGCCTCTACGGCCTCTTCTCCTACATTCTCCTCTTCTGCTGTGCCGCGGTCGCCGCCGCGCTCTCCTTCCGCGGCCTGGTGGGCTTCGGTGAGCAGAATCTGGGCCTCACCGACGGATGGCAGTACCTGGTGCCGTTCGGGCTGGACGGTGCCGCCATGTTCTGCTCGGTCCTCGCGGTGCGCGAGGCCAGCCACGGTGACGCGGCTCTCGGTTCCCGCATACTCGTGTGGACGTTCGCCGGTGCGGCGGCCTGGTTCAACTGGGTGCACGCGCCCAGGGGTCTCGGCCACGACGGCGCCCCGCAGTTCTTCGCCGGCATGTCCCTGTCCGCCGCGGTGCTCTTCGACCGCGCGCTGAAGCAGACCCGCCGTGCCGCACTGCGCGAGCAGGGCCTCGTGCCGCGTCCGCTGCCGCAGATCCGGGTGGTCCGCTGGATGCGGGCCCCGCGTGAGACGTACAGGGCCTGGTCGTTGATGCTCCTGGAGGGTGTGCGCAGCCTGGACGAGGCCGTGGACGAGGTCCGCGAGGACAAGCGGCTGAAGGAGGAGAACCGGTCGCGCAAGCGCGAGCAGGAGCGTCTGGAGCGGGCCCACCTCAAGGCGATCAGCCGGGGCCACCGGGGTCTGCCCGGTCGTGGCGGCGGCGGTGGCGGTGGCGGACGCCAGGTCGACACCACCGTGGAGCGTGTCCCGGCGGCCCAGGTGGCCTCGGACTCCGCCATATCCACGCCCGAGCAACTGCCCGTGCGCACCCGTCCCTCCCTGCAGCCCGTCCGCAACGGCGCTGACAAGTCGATCACGGTCGACCTCACCGCGGAGGACGACACCATGGCCCTGCCGCGGCTCGACTCCCTGGAGCGCAAGCTCAAGGACCTGGAGCAGCAGTTCGGCTGAGCGGTACGAGCCACATCGGACAGGGGCGCGGCAGCGAGCCGCGCCCCTGTCCGTTGTCCGTCGTCCGTCGTCCACGTCGAGGGGGCCAGGTGTCCCCCAGGTGCGTCCTAGGTGAGCCCGCCGTCGAGGTCGAACCACACCGCCTTGCCCACCCCGTGCGCCCGTACGCCCCAGGCGTCGGCGAGGGACTGGACGAGGAGGAGACCGCGTCCGTGCGTGCTGTCGTCGGGGGGCGGCACCCTCGGCCGGGGTCTGCGTCCCACGAAGTCCCGTACCTCCACGTGCAGTCCGTCGGACGAGACGGTGGCGGTCAGCACCGCGTCGTGGTCGGTGTGGATGATCGCGTTGGTGACAAGCTCGCTCGTGAGCAGCTCCGCTATCTCCGATCTTTCCGGACGCCCCCATTGCCGCAGCAGCTCCCGCAACGCCCTGCGGGCCTCGGGCACCGCCCTCAGGTCGGCCCGCCCGAGTCTGTGCCTGAGCTGTTCGGCGCCGGCCTTGTCCACCGCGTCGCCGACCGTCTCCTCCACCTCTGCCGAGGAGGCCCCGATCGCCGTGGGACCGCCCCCTCGTGCCTGCCTCTTCATGACCCCCGCCCACGCGCCGATGACTGTTCCCCTCCTGCTCGAACACGTACACGGGGATCCATGCCCCGTCCGGATCGCGGCACTCATGTCGAATCGTCAACGACCGTCCGTACGCTTTCAAACGCACAGAGTCAAGCCAGCTGTCGGTACCGTGTGAGAGCGCTTCCCTCCTCGTGAAACCCCCGCACAGGCCTACGAACCCGGCGGCCCGCCTCTTACCGGGCGGCCCGGAGCGCCCCGGCCGTGGACCCCAACTGCCCATGCGGGGCTACCGATCCAGCCGTGTGCCAGCGTGACTCGACGGGCGTGGGGGCGCCGTATACCCCGGCCGGGGCGGACCACTCCCCCCGATGATGTTGATTGGCCGGAATCGCGCGCTGGTACAGGCCAACTCACGCCCGGGCGCGGCTGATTGACGCCCCTCCCCGTCCGCCGGTGGACGCCGTCAGGCCTCCCACACGGCGGCGGCCGTACGGTCGTCCGCGTACCCCTTGACCCTGACCTGGGCGTCGGCGAGGAAGGCGGCGAGACCGGGCGGCTCGGCGGCTCCCCAGCGGGCCGCCAGATGCTCGGCGAGCGGCGGCTCCCCGCGCAAGGGTTCGGCCAGACCGCCCGTGCACAGCAGCAGGACGTCGTCCTCGCGAGCCACAGAGGCACGGAAGCGGAAGGGTTCGCGGGGCGGGGCGGGAGCGGGTTCGTACGGGCTCGGGGGTGTCGTGATGCCGAGGTCCATGGTCAGGCGGTCGCCGTCGGGGGTCTCGTGCGGCAGCGAGCCGAAGCCGACCACCGGGGCACCGGCCGTGTCGGCGACCCGGGGCTCAATGTCCTGCCACTCGCCGCCCCGCAGCCGGAACAGCCCGCCCGCGCCGACCCCGAAGAACACTCGCGTACGGCACCCGGGGTCGGCCGGGAGCAGCAGACAGCGCAGGCTCGCCGTGTACTCCTCCGGGTCCAGCCCCTGTTCGACGGCGCTGGCGCGGAGCTTGCCGAGGCTGCGGTCGGTGAGGCGGTGCAGCCCCGACTTCAGATCGCCGCGCCGGGCGGCCCGGATGTCCTCCACCAGCCGCACATGGCTCAGCCCGACGGCCCGCCCGATCCAGCGGCACGCCTCCGCCGCCGCGCGCTGCGCCCCCGGGGTGGCCCGGGCGCCGGTCGCCATGGCCACCAGGACGAGTGCCTGTTCGCCGAGGCCGAAGCGGGCGGTGAGGAGCGCGTCGCGGCGCTGCTCGCCCCGGTAGCGCGCGGAGTCCCCGCGCAGCGACGCGGCGCGCAGCGTGCACGCTCCGTAGCGCGCGCCGTCCAGCACCGTGTCCGGTACCAGGTCCCCCAGGTCCTCCGGATCCGCCGGCGGCAACGCGGTCGGCTCCGCGTCGTAGGTGGGCGGGCCGGACCCCACGTACTCGACCCGCACCCGTCCACTCTCGTCGACGAGCGACACCTCGTCCGCCTGGAGGGTGGGGATGTCGAGCCGGGTGGGCGGCCGGGCGTCGGAGGGTTCGGGAGCGGGTGGCTGCGCGGGGATGGAAGGCGGCGCCTCATGGGGGCTCCGGGCGGGCGGTCGGCGCCATGGCATGGCCGCGCGGAAGCCCGGCGGTGTGGGCCCGGGCGGAAAGGTCACGGGCCCCGAGGGCTGGGCCGACGGCGGCTCCCAGGGCGCGGGCTGCGGAGCGAGCCCGCCGAGGCGGGGGTCCCTCGCGGACACGAACGGTCGACGCGGGACGGGCGGGACGAGTGGCCGCCCGGCGGGCTCGACGGACGGGACGGAACCGGGCTCGACGGACGAAGCGGAGCCGGCGTCGGACGGCCCGCGAGGGCCGGCGTCGACAGGGTCGGCGGCATCGGGACCCGGCGGCGGACGCAGAGAACCACCGGGCGACAGGGAACCGACGCCGGACGCCCCACCCGGGCCGGCATCGGCAGACGACGCGGGATCAGGATTCGACGGCGGGTACGGGGGGACAGCAGGCGGCGCAGGCGCGGGGTCGGGAGGGGTGGTCGGCCGAGAGCCCGGGTCGCCCCGT
This sequence comes from Streptomyces sp. MB09-02B, assembly GCF_033794485.1. NCBI lineage: Bacteria > Bacillati > Actinomycetota > Actinomycetes > Kitasatosporales > Streptomycetaceae > Streptomyces > Streptomyces sp. MB09-02B. The sequence goes on along the minus strand of NZ_JARGEE010000155.1, from coordinate 10,061 downwards.
CGGCTTTGGCCGTCACGCCCGCCCGCGTCGTCCCGCCGGCCTTGGCCTTCGCGTCCGCCCGCGTCGTCCCGGCCGCCTTGGTCTTCGTGCCTGTCGAAGCCCCTCGGCGAGCCTTGGGGCGGCACCCGGTCGGAGAGGGCGCCCGGGGTGTCCGGGTTGGGATCAGCGGGGACAGAGTCCTGCGGGACCGTGCGCGGGCCGCTCGGCGAGTTCGCGCCGGTGCGCGATCCGGCCGTTCGGCCCGGTCCGCCTCCGGGACCGTCCGCCCTGCCCTCCCCACTCCCCGACCCGGCCTCCGTCCGGCCCGGTCCTCGTCCCGGCTCCCCTCTGGCAGGCGACGCACCCGGCACAGCCGCCCAGGCGCCCGACGTACCGGGAACGGCTCCCCACGCGCCCCGCGCCCCCGGCGGCGAGCCCGACGCGCTCGACGTACGCGCGGGACTGGACGGCGTCGTCCCGTCCGACTCCCCCCATGGTCCCGACGTCCCCGACGCACCCGACGAACCCGGCCCGTTCGGATCGTCCGGCCTGCGCGAGCCGCTCGGCCCGACCGTGTCCGCTGCCGAGGCGAAGCGGTCGTCGAGGGAATCGGCCGCCACCGAGGGGCCCGTGTCCCCGCTCGCGTCGTCGTACAACTGCCGCCACCAGTCGTCCTCGTGACCGGTCGGCCTCTCCCCCTGCTGGCTCATGCCCCTAATTGTCCACCTCGGGAGCCGTATGAAAACGGGGCATCCGGAAAATCGGCCCACGGAGCCGACGCCCCGTCGGCGTGTCGGACTACACACCGAACTCCGGTGCGAGGCAAGGGAGTCGAGAGGACCGTGGGAGATGCGGGAAATGCGCGGGATGCGGGAAATGAGGGAGGTGGGGGCGTCGGGAGGCACGCCCGGGAGCGCACGCTGCGCGGCATCGCGCCGGTGCGGACCGCCGGGCGGTGCCACCCCCACAGGAGAAACCGCCCGGCGGCGCCGGGGTGACCGGGGCGCGGCGCGGGCGCGTCGGCCGGACTGCCGATCTGCCGATCTGCCGGTCACGCGATCTGCCGGTCGGCCCGAGTGTGCGGCACGTTCCTGGGATCGCGCTGTGCGACCCCGCCTGCCGGGGGGACGCGCGGTGCGGTGATGATGGGCCGACGCGGAAGTGCGCCGAAGGGCGCGGCGAGTGAGGGGCGGCGTCGCCGGATGCTGGGAGCGATCGGTCTCGACGAGACACACGAGTCGGCGTACCGGGCCCTGGTGTCCGTGGGCGCCGCCGACGTACCGGACCTGGCGCGCCGGCTCGCGCTCGGGGAGCACGACACCGAGCGCGCGCTGCGTCGACTGGAGCGGCACGGTCTCGCCGCCCAGTCCTCCGCGCGCCCCGGCCGTTGGGTCGCCGCGCCCCCCGGTGTGGCCCTGGGCGCGTTGCTCACCCAGCGGCGGCACGAGCTGGAGAAGGCCGAGCTGACGGCGGCGTTGCTCGCCGAGGAGTACCGGGCGAGCGCGGCCGAGCCCGCGGCGCACGACCTGGTCGAGGTGGTGATCGGCTCGGCCGCGATAGCGCAGCGCTTCCTGCAGCTCCAGCTCGGCGCCACCGAGGAGGTCTGCGCGATGGTCACCGGCGCTCCCATCGCGGTCTCGGGGCCGGAGAACAACCCCGCGGAGGAGCAGGCGACCGGTCGCGGGGTCGGCTACCGCGTGGTGGTGGAACGGGCCGTCCTGGACGAGGACGCGGGTCTCACCGAGCTGTCGGCCGCGCTGGGCCGGGAGGAGCGGGTGCGGGTCATGGACGAGGTGCCGACGAAGCTCGTCATCGCCGACCGGACGCTCGCGATGGTCCCGCTCACCACGCACACCGCCGAGCCCGCCGCGCTCGTCGTCCACGCGAGCGGTCTGCTGGAGCTGCTGTCGGGCCTGTTCGAGTCGGTCTGGCGGCAGGCCCTCCCCCTGCGTCTGGGCTCCGGCCGGGTCACCGAGGACTTCCCGGACGCCCCCGACGACACCGATCTCGAGATTCTCTCCCTGCTGCTGGCCGGCATGACGGACGCGAGCGTGGCCAAGCAGCTGGAGCTGGGCCTGCGGACCGTGCAGCGCCGGGTGAAGGGTCTGATGGAGCTCGCCGGGGTGACGACCCGGCTGCAGCTGGGCTGGCACGCGTACGAGCGGGCCTGGGTGACCCGGGACTGACCTGGGACCGACCCGGCACTGACAGTCCTGACCTGCGCTTTCTCTCACCGTCCGGCACCCTGGGCAGATGGGAGCGTGGGAACTCCTGCTGGTCGGGGTCGTACTGCTGCTCGGCCTGTGCGGAGTGCTGGTGCCCGGTGTTCCGGGGTCCTGGCTCGTATGGGCCGGGGTCATGTGGTGGGCGCTGGAGGAGCCGCGTCCCATCGCGTGGTGGGTGCTGGTGGGCGCCACCACGGTGCTGCTCGCGTCCCGGGCCGTGCGCTGGGTCCTGCCGCCCCGGCGCCTGACGGAGAGCGGTGCCACCCCGCGCATGGGCGTGTACGCGGGGGCCGGGGCCTTCCTCGGCTTCGTCCTGGTCCCGGTGCTCGGCGCGATCCCCGGCTTCGTCGGCGGCATCTACCTCTCCGAACGGCTCCGCCTCGGTCACCCCGGCGCGGCGAGGGCCGCGACGCGCACGGCGATGCGCTCGGGCGGTTCGAGCGTCCTGGCGGAACTCTTCGCCTGCCTGCTGGTGACGGGGGCGTGGGTGGGCGTGGTGTTCGGCGGCTGAGCCGGCCGGGACGGGCGCGAGCCGGGCCGTCACGGCTGGAGCACGCCCTCCAGACCGAGGAGGAGGCGCTTGCGGTCGAGGCCGCCGGCGTACCCCGTGAGGGTGCCGTCCGCGCCGATCACCCGGTGGCAGGGGCGGACGATGAGGAGGGGGTTCGCGCCGATCGCGCCGCCCACGGCCCGTACGGCGGCGCGGGGTGCGCCGATCCGGGCGGCGACGGCCCCGTACGTGATGGTCGCGCCGTACGGGACGTCGTCGAGCGCGGCCCAGACCCGCCGCCGGAACTCCGTGCCCTCGCCGCGCAGCTCCAGTCTGAATTCCTTCAGGTCACCGGCGAAGTAGGCGGCGAGCTGTTCCTCGGCCGCCCGGAAGGGGGCCGGGTCGCGCAGCCAGCCCGGCAGCGGGACCCGGCCGCCCTTCTGCTCCGGTACGGAGAGGGTGGTGAGGGCGCCGAACTCGTCGGCCGTGAGGAGGAGTCGCCCCACGGGACTGTCGACGACGGTGTAGTACGTCCGCTGCTCGGTGCTCACGACTGAACTCCCTGATCCTGTGTCTGTAGGTGTTGGACGGCGTACGACCGCCAGGGCCGCCAGCTGTCCGGCACGGCCTCGCCCGGGGGTGCCACGTCCGGGTCGCCGAGGGCGCGGGTGCGGATCGCGGCGACGGTACGGGTGTCCAGGCCGGGCAGCGCCAGGAGGGCCGCCTCGGTGGCGTCCCGGTCGGCGCCGACGTCGAGGCGGCAGGTGCCGTCGGCGAGGGCGGTGGCGAGGGCGCCGAGCGGGCCGCCCGCGTCGGCCAGCGCTCCGGGTTCGGGGAACAGGTGCGTCAGCGTCCCCTGCGGAGCGTCCGGCGTCTTGCCGTACGCCCGCACGAGCCGTTCCGCCTCCGCGCGCCCGACGAGCGCCCGTACGGCGAACTCCTCCGGGTCGGCCGTGCCCGGTGAGCGCAGCCCCGGCCTGGCGGCGACGAGCGGGGCGAGCCGGGCGTCCTCGCCGAGGCGCTCGTCCACGGCGTACGGATCGGCGTCCAGGTCGAACAGCCGTCGCAGCCGCTGCACGGCGGTGGTGAGGTCCCGGGGGTCGGTGAGGTGGAGCCGGGCGTCGAGCCAGCCGCCGGAACGGCCGTCGGTGCGGCTTCCCGGTCGCTCGTCGACCTCGGCGATCCCGCTGCCGTACGGGAGACGGAGGGTGCGCCGGTGGGTGCGGTGGCCGCGTACGCCGGTCGTCTCCTCGACGCCGGTGACGGCCTCGGCGGCCAGGACGTCGAAGAGCGCGGTGGACTGGTACGGGCCTCGGTACGCGAGCCGGAGCGGGATGCCGGCCGTGGGCGAGCCGACGGACCGCCGGGGTGCGCCGGCGCGCAGGGCGCTGGGTGTCATGGCGTACACGGCCCTGATCGTGTCGTTGAACTGGCGCACGCTGGCGAAGCCGGACGCGAAGGCGATCTCGGTGACCGGGAGGGCGGTGGTCCGCAGCAGGACGCGCGCGGTGTGCGCCCGCTGGGCGCGGGCCAGGGCGACGGGCCCGGCGCCGACCTCGGCGGTGAGCTGCCGTTGCACCTGGCGCGCGCTGTACCCCAGCCGCACCGCCAGCCCGGCGACGCCCTCCCGGTCGACGACGCCGTCCCCGATGAGCCGCATGGCCCGGCCCACGGCGTCCGCGCGCACGTTCCACTCGGCCGACCCGGGCACGGCGTCCGGCCGGCACCGTCGGCAGGCCCGGAACCCGGCACCCTGGGCGGCGGCCGCGGTCGCGTAGAAGCGGACGTTCTCCCGTTTCGGCGTCACCGCCGGGCAGCTCGGTCGGCAGTAGATCCCGGTCGTCCCGACGGCGAAGAAGAACTCCCCGTCGAACCGGCCGTCCCTGCTCCGCACGGCCTCGTACCTGGTGTCTTCGTCCTTCATGACACCAAGTGTCGACGACGCGGAGGCGCCGGGCTGGCGGATTTCGGACATGAGGCTGCGCCCCTGAACGGCAGAGGGCGAAGCCCTCGCCGTTCAGGGGCGCGGGGAACTGCGCGACAAGCCCCCACTCACCCGCACCCAGGAGTCACCGCGCACCACCCCTCTTCGCCTCCATGGCGGCGCGGCCCTCCGCGCCCCGCCGCTTCCACTCCTTGCGGATCTCCGCCCGCAGCCGCGCGTCGCTCTTGGCGACGATCCGCTGGTTCTCGCGGAGCAGCTTGCGGTAGCTGTCGAGCCGCCGCTCGGGCAGTTCACCGGACTCGACCGCGCCGAGGACCGCGCAACCGGGCTCGGCGAGGTGCGCGCAGTCGTGGAAGCGGCAGTCCGCGGCCAGTTCCTCGATCTCGGAGAAGACCTGCCCGACCCCGGTCTCGGCGTCCCACAGTCCGACGCCGCGCAGCCCGGGTGTGTCGATGAGGACTCCGCCGCCGGGCAGGGGGAGGAGGTTGCGGGTGGTCGTGGTGTGCCGTCCCTTGCCGTCCACGTCGCGGGTGGCCCGGACGTCCATGACGTCGTCGCCTAGCAACGCGTTGGCGAGGGTCGACTTGCCGGCGCCGGACTGCCCGAGCAGGACGGAGGTGCCGCCGGAGATCACCGCGGCGAGGACGTCGAGGCCCTCGCCGTGCGTGGAACTGACCGTCAGCACGGGGACGCCGGGCGCCACGGTCTCCACGTCCTGCACGAGATGCCCCAGGGTGGCGGCATCCGGCACGAGGTCGGCCTTGGAGAGCACGACCACCGGCTGGGCCCCGGACTCCCAGGCCAGCGCGAGGAACCGTTCGACGCGGCCGAGGTCGAGTTCCACGGCGAGCGACACGGCGACGACCGCGTGGTCGACGTTGGCGGCGAGGATCTGTCCCTCGGCGCGCTTGGAGGAGGTGGAGCGCACGAAGGCGCTGCGGCGGGGCAGGTACGTGCGGACGTACCGGGGGTCGCCGGTGGGTTCGACGGCGACCCAGTCACCCGTGCAGACGACCCGCAGGGGGTCGTGGGGAGTGACGAACGCGGTGTCGGCCCGCAGCGGACCGTCCGCGGTGACGACGTCGCACTGCCCGCGGTCGACGCGGACGACCCGCCCGGCGATCAGACCCTCGGCGCCGTACGGGGCGAAGGCATCCGCCCAGGAGTCGTCCCAGCCGTACGGCAGGAGGGGGTGGGAGGAAGACAGGGAGGAGCCCGGGAAAGAGGAGAGAGACAAGGGGGTGACCCTTCACAAGGTGGCCCCGGCACCGCGCTCACTGGCGCGGGAGAAGAGTGAGGTCAGCCGGAGGCCACGGAGGTGGACTGGATGGATTCCTGGATGCGGGCAGCGCCCATCGCAATGACAGCCATCGTTCACACCTCCCGAACCGAGCCAAGTCACCTGCGGCAACCTCCGGTCACCGCTCGAACAGCACTGACACTAGAGACGTTCAGGCCGCGGCGCCACCGAATTACGGCAGCCTGTGTGCACGGGTCACTCCATGCCGTGGAGCGCCTCCGGGTCGACCGGTTGACCATCGGTCTCGGCCGGTGCGGCCCAGGCGGAGTACCCGGACGACACCGAGTGCCAGTGCAGCAGCTCGCCGCCGATCATCCAGGGGTGTCGTCCCGATGGCCTTCGTCGCCGGCCGGACGGGGCGGCCGCGCCGGCGTCGAGGTGAAGATCAGGCCGGAGAAGTCCCGGCCCTGCACCACCGGCCCGTACTGGGTGCCACCGCTGATCGTGTTGTGCACCGCTCCCTCGTCGGTGGGCACCGTCTGCGCCTGCCTCAGCCAGTCCACGAGGGCCATGTGGAAGTCCGAGTCCAGCGCGGCCCTCACCGCGAGAGCCGTGCTCAGCGCCTGGGCGCTCAGCTGGTCGTCGGGGTCCTGCGAGAGCCGCGTCAGCTCCGGCACCCCCGTACTGACCGTCGGTGCGGCTCCCTCGCCCTCACCCCGCCGGAACGGACGTCGTACGAGGGCCGTCAGCCCGGCCCACACGTCGCGTCCGAGTTCCCCGCCGGCACCGCCGGCCAGGGCCGCGAGCAACCCCAGTGACACCGGATCCATCAGCCACCCCCGTGCTCTCCATACGGATCTGCAATGGACCATTCGCCGAAAGGAAACGATCGAAACGCCCTTTTACTCGTACCCGGTAGGGCATCAGTTCAGTCGAGAGCCGTAGCAGCCGCGCACCAGACGCTCCAGCACTGAGCGAAGTGCGCCACGCCCCGCGCTCAGTCCGCGCGGCCGCACTTCTTCCCGTTGAGGGTGAAGTCCACGGGTGCGGGGTTGTCGTAGCCCTGCCAGATGCCGAGGAAGCCGACGCCGAAGGTGCCGCCGGCGGCGACGGTCTTGTTGTAGTCGGCGGAGGTGGCGGTGACCTTGGAGCCCTCCTGGTCGAAGGTCCCGTCCCACATCTGGGTCACGCGCTGGTCGGCCGCGTAGGTCCAGGCGATGTGCCAGCCGTCGAGGGCCTTGGTGGAGGTGACGGTGACGGCGCCCTGGAAGCCGCCGGGCCATTCGTTGACGACCTGGTAGCGGACGTGGCAGGTGGCGTCGGACGACTTGCCGGGGTCGACCGGCTGGTGGGTGACGCGGGCGGGCGTCGAGGCGTCGCCCTGGGGTTCCTCGTTGCTGTTGCCGCCGCCCTTGTTCTTGTCCTTCTTGTCACTCTCGTCGTCCTCGTCGCCGGAACCGGCCGCCTCGGGCCGCGACGTGCTCTGCAGCTCGGACGACTCCCCGCCCGACGGGGCCCCGGTCACCGGGAACCTCGGGTCCTGCTGCACCACCGACGACTCGCCCGCGGACGAGCCCTCCACGACCGGCTCGTCGTCGCCGAACGGCATGAGGGAGACGGCGAGCGCCAGCACGGAGACGAGTCCGGCTCCGGCGAGCAGCCCGTTCCGGCTGAACCGGGGCCTCGCTTCCCTGCCCGGGGAGAAGCCCCGGTCGGTGCCGGTGGAGTCCGCGCGCCCGGGCAGCAGTCCGGCGTCGGCCGCGCGGCGGCGGCGCTCCAGGTAGGCGAGTCCGCTCCAGCCGATCACACCACTGGCGAGGGCGGCGGGCAGTCCGCCGCCGTGCAGGCCGAGGCAGGCCGCGGCCTCGGCGCACTGCACGCAGGTGGCGAGGTGGCGGGAGAGGTCGTCGGGGGTGTCGGTCCCGGGCGAGCGGGTCACCGCGTCCAGCAGCCGGGCGTAGGTGCGGCAGTCGGCGTGCAGCGGCGCGTCGATCTGGCCGCGGTGACAGCGGTCCCGGAACAGCGCCCGTACCTGGTCGAGTTCGGATCCGGCGACCGCCGGGTCGAGGCCGAGCCGGCGGGCCACCGAGCCCAGCGGCAGCGACTCGACCTCGGCCAGCCACAGCAGGGCCGCGTCGGGTTCCTGCATGTCCCGCAGGGCGCGCAGGGCGAGCGGGCGGTACAGCGGCGGGCCGGTGTAGCGGGCGGCCTTGTCCGAGTTGAGCCAGAGGCGCAGCTCGGGGTCGAGCCGGTGGCCCTGGCCGCCCGTCTCCCAGGCGGCGGCGGTGGTCCTGACCCAGGTCAGGAGGAACGGTATTCGAGGCAGGCGCAGGGCGCGTCGTCCGGCACCTCGGTCGGCCCCCGCCTCGTACTCCAGGGCGTGTGCCTCGTGCATGCCGTTCGTGAAGGCCTCGGTGGCCAGTTGGGTCGCCGCGGCCGAACCGGACGTGCACAGGTCGGCGTACGACAGGACCGCGTCCCAGCACTCCGAGAACAGCGCGGCCTCGGCGGCGTCCTGGGGCTTCGGCAGGTCGGGCATGGGTCTCCTGCATCCAACAGAGCGAGGGGGGAAGTGTGCAAAAGTAGTCAACTACCCTGTGGATCCAAGGGAGTTGGGGGGACCACCTTGCGGTGCCCCAGAGCTTTTCACGCTTCCCACACAACTGACAAGCTGCGTCTTCACATGCGGTTACCAGCGGTCACACTGTTGAGTTGTACGTACGCCGACCCCGATCGACTCAACCGCCACAGGAGTTACTCGGCGGGAACCTCCTCGACGGCCGGAAGGCTGTCCATGAAGGAGCTGACGGAGAAGACGGCACGGCCGGGTCCGGGCGGACCGTATCCGGGCGGCGACGACAGCCCGAACTCGTCCATCGTGGCGCGGTAGGCCTGCAGCAGCCGGATGTGGTACTCCAGCGGCGCGCCCTGCGGGTTGGCCTTGCCGAGGGGGGTGGTGGGCTCCGGGCACCAGGTGGTGAAGCGGGGCGTGATGCCCTGCGACATGAAGAAGCGCAGGCCCTCGGTGGTCGACGCGATCGCCTCGTCGACCGTCTTGAAGCCGAAGGGCTCGGCCATCTCCACGCCCGCCACGAAGTTGGGGATCACGTTGCGCGCGCCGAAGACCCCGGCCGAGTCCAGGATGCGCTTGTGCCACTCGTCGCGGCCGACGTACCGCTCCTTGCCGGGGCAGTACATCTTGAAGAGGTACTCGTCCCACACCTCGTAGTTGGGGTGGTAGATCTTCACGCCGTGGTCGTGGAACCGCTTGACGTCGTCCAGCGGCAGCGCCTGCGCGACGACCTTCCCGATCCACCGGTCCGGGAACCGCTCCTCGATGGCCTTGGCGTAGTGGCCGTAGAAGTCGGCCTCGTCGCGGCCCGCGACCGTCTTGGTGATCGCGCCACCGGTGAGCGTGTACGCGGTGGACGTCTTCGCCGTGTCGTACCGGTCGATGATCTCCAGGGCCTCCAGGACCTCGTCGACGTCCTTCACGCCCGTGTACGGCCGGCCCGCCGCCTTGTGCTGGCGCCAGTTGTGGTTGATGTCGCAGTACTGGCACTCCTCCTTCGCGCCGAAGTACTGGCAGACGCGGAAGACGGTCAGATAGATGAGGTAGCCCCACTGGATGGTGGGGGCCACCTCCATCACGGACTTCCCGTTGGAGAGGGTGTGCTTGTAGTACTCCGGCATGGGCGGGACGCCGACGTCCGCGATGCGCTTGCCGTCGAGGTAGAGGCCGAGGAGGCCGTCCGCGTCGGCGGCCACGCGGTACGGCGAGGACGGGTTGACCCGTACGGAGACGACCGTGCGCCGCAGGTCGTACGGGCCGCCGGTGAGGATGATCTCCTCCGGCGGGCGGCGCAGGGCGGCCTCGCCCAGTTCGGGGAGGGTGCCGTGGTCGAAGGAGAAGATGAAGTACGACTTCGGCTTGACCTCGCCCTTCTCGTTGTCGCTCAGCGCGGAGGCGTCGAAGGCCACGCCGCCCCTGAGCAGGTCCTCCTTGAAGACGGCTTCCCGTGGCACGTGCGGGAACCTCTCCATCAGGTCCTCCACCAGTGCGGTGCGGCTGCCGTCCATCCCGTTGTCTCCTCGCTCCCGATGTCGCGTGGGGGTCGCCCGTGCGCGAATCCCCACGGTATGCCTCCGGCGGTCAGGGGGAGGGAGCGGGGGGTTGTTCGG
>NZ_JARGEE010000154.1:0-19347 GCF_033794485.1 Streptomyces sp. MB09-02B | reverse complement strand
GGTCAGAAGGGGTGGGGCCAGAACCGGCCCCACATGATGACCGCGGCGATGATGAGCAGGATCGCGTTGAACCCGATGGCCTGCGGCTCCTTGCGGCGGGCGTGGACGCCCATGGCCAGGACCATGATCACAGCTAGGCCGGTGGCGGCCAACGGGGTGAGCACGGTGGCGATGTCGAAGGCACCCGGCAGGATCAGCCCGAGGGCGCCGGCGAGTTCGGCGACGCCGATCAGACGCACCACGGGGGTCGAGACGTCACTGACCCACGGCAGCTGGGACATGAGTTTTTCGCCGGGCTAGGTGGCCTTGGTGACGCCGGCGGCCGCGAACAGCGCGGCGAGGACGCCCCGCAGGATCCACAGGAACACGTTCATCGGAGCGGAGACCTTCGTCTTCGGTCCCGCCGCGGCGGATGTGGATTGAGCGGATCAGGATTCAACGCAGGAGAGCTGGGAGGCGTCAGCCGGAGAAGACGCGCTCGGCTTCGTCGCGTTGGGTGTGCAGGTCCCAGTAGAGAGGGGCGATGTCCTCGGCCTCGCCGGTAGGGATTTCGGGAGGGCCGCCCGCGCCGATCCACACGCCGATGGCGACGTGCGCGGCCTGGATGCCGGTGCCGGCCAGCTCTTTGTGCAGGTTGAGCACCCAGTTGCGCAGTGCCGCCTGGGCGGGGTTGACGTTGCCGAGCATTGGGTTCGGGTCGACCGAGCCGGCGCCGTTGGTGAAGAGCAGGGTGCCCGCGCCGGCCTCACGCATCGCGGGCAGGACGGCCTGGGTGGCGGTGATGGCGCTGTGGAGCAGGAAGTCGATCCATCCCTGCACATCGGACGGGCTGGTCTGGGACGGGGAGGTGAGGGTCACGGAGTTTATGGAGCCGTTGCCCGGAGAGGGGGAGTGCTCCAGGACGTCGATGCCGCCGAAGCGGGTGGCGGCGTCCTTGAGGGCCTGGGTCAGCGCGTCGTGGTCGAGCACGTCCGCCGGGAACGCCGCGGCGGTGATGCCCTCGGCGGTGAGCCGACCGACGAGGTCGTCGAGCTTGGCGCGGTTGCGGGCGATGAGAGCGACGTCGTAGCCGCGCGAGCCGAAGGTGCGGGCGATGGCGAGGCCCATTCCGGGGCCGGCTCCGACAATGGCGATGCTGGGCATGGTGATAGTCCTTTCGTCGAGTGAAGTGAGTTGGCGTCAGGTGGGCGCCGGGAAAAGCGACACCGCGTGTTCCAGGTCGGACGCGATAGCAGGCGAGCCGCCCCTGGCGTCGTACCCGGCCATCACGTCCGGGAGCGGCCTGGACCTGTTGCCGCCATCGAATGTTGAGCGCACCGGCAGGCGGCAGAGGCACCTCGCAACAGGCGCCGGTCGGAGGTTACGGACGTACGGGTTCCCGAGTTCACGGAGCGCGTGAGCCCGACCAGCGGGGCCCAGGCGCCGGACTGGCGCCTGGTCACCGAACCGAGCTCAGTGGCATGACCCGGTAGTACGTCGGCACTGCGATCACGGCGACCGCGACGTGCATCAGGAGCAGCGCCACCACACCGGTCACCTCGCCCTCGCCGAACAGGAAGAAGTCCGGCACGAAGGACACCCCGACGACCAGCGGGACGAGTCGGCGGAGCAGCCGTTCGGGATCGGTGGAGAACCTGCGGACGAGGGTCCACCCGACGGATCCTCCCAGCACTCCCAGCGCGGTCAGAAAGACGTACGACGAGGGCTCCAACGGGCGGAAGTCCTCCGGTGCACCGAGCGCGTGCGCCAGTACGGCGATCAACGCGTTCACCAGAGAGGACAGGAGGAAGGCGACGAACACACCTCCCGCCACCATGATCGGACCACGACGGGAGGGGAGCGTCTCAGAGACTTGGGACATGGCAACTCCAAACGGATGCTAGGGACATCGGTCAGTTCTTGGGGCTACTGGTGGCATTCACTTGCTGAAGGGGACGGCCGACGTCGACGCCGTCACGCCTGCCGGCTGCGCGCCGCGTCGTAACCACGAGGTAGTAGACGGCGACGGCGACAACCAGCAGCGCGGTCCAGTTGTTGAGGCGCAGGCCGAGGATGTGGTGGGCCTCGTCCACCCGCAGGTACTCGATCCAGAAGCGACCTGCGCTGTACGCGGCGGCGTACAGCGCGAACGCCCGCCCCCGGTCGAGACGGAAACGGCGATCCGCCCACAGGACCAGGGCGACCACGCCGAGACACCACAACGACTCGTACAGGAACGCCGGGTGATAAGTGGCCAGGTTCGGGGTGGCCTCAGGCCGGTGCGCGGGGTCGATCTCCAGGGCCCAGGGGAGGGCGGTGGCCCGCCCGTAGAGCTCCTGGTTGAACCAGTTGCCCCAGCGGCCGATGGCCTGCCCCAGTGCGATGCCGGGAGCGACGGCGTCGGCGAACGCGGACAGCGGAACGCCGCTACGGCGGCAGCCGATCCAGGCTCCGACGGCACCGCCGGCGATGGCGCCCCAGATGCCGATGCCGCCGTCCCAGATGAACAGGGCCTTGACCGGATCACCACCCTTGCCGAAGTACGCCTCGCTGGAGGTGATCACGTGGTAGAGGCGGGCGCCGACCACGCCGAAGGGGACCGCCCACAGAGCGACGTCCGCCACGACGGCCTTCTCTCCGCCGCGTGCGGCCCATCGACGGCCACCCAGCCACACGGCGGCGGCGATGCCGAGAATCACCATGAGTGAGTAACCGCGCAGCGGCAGCGGGCCCAGGTGGACCTCACCGACGGATGGGCTGGGAATGAAGGCCAGGGTCACGGGTAGTTCCTCACAAGGGGCGGTGGAAGAGCAGGCCGTCGGCTGCGGGGCTGATCGTCGCCGCCCGCGTCCCTCCCGCACATCGACCGATCGACGCGTCCTTCGTCCACCGATCGGTGAACCCGCCCCCGCTGGTCGGCTGATTCTGCCGCTACGCGGCTGCACCTACTCTGTAGGCCATGGCACTGCAACAGGCGTGGGACCGGCAGCGGTGGAAGACCATGGGGCAGCACGCCTTCTTCGTCACCGTGCTCGCCCTGTCCCTCCCGGGTGCGCTGGCCGGGGCGAACATGACGACCGGCGCCGCCCTGTCGCGGATCGGCCCGGCAGTGGGGCTCGCCCTTTGGTACGCGTACTGGATCGCGCTGCGCGGTGGCGCCGACCGCCCGCCGCTGCCCTACCTCGTCGGCGCCTTGTCCGGGTGGGCGGTCATGGCCGTGGTGGACCCCGCGTTCCTCCCGGTCGCCATGGCGGTGCTGAGCCCGTACTTGCTGCGGTGGGCCTGGTGGTCGGCCGGCGGGGTGCTGGTGCTGGGCGCTGCCTGGTCGTGGCAGAGCCTGACCACGGACGGCCCCGTCGACGTGCGGGCGCTCACGGGATGCGTACTCGGTACCGCCGTGGCGGTCACGATCACCTGCTACGTCGCGACCCTCGATCACGAGAGTCGCAAGCGGCAGCTGCTCCTCGACGAGCTCACCGCCACCCAGGCCGAACGCGCGGCAGCGGAACGCCAGGCGGGCACCCTCGCCGAACGCCAGCGCCTGGCCCGCGAGGTCCACGACACGCTCACCCAGGGGTTCGCCTCCATCGCCATGCTGCTGGACGCCGCACGCGACGACCTGCCACCCGGCTCCCCTGCGGCCCGCCGCGTCGAGCAGGCCATGCGCACGGCCCGGGACAACCTCGCAGAGAGCCGCCGCCTCGTGCACGCTCTTCGCCCGGCGCCACTGGACCGCACGCACCTGGCAGAGGCGATCCGTGAACTCACCGCCCGGCTCGCGGAGGAGACAGGCACCGAGGCCTACACGGTGGTGACCGGCCGCCCGGCCGCCCTGCCTCCCAGCACCGAGGGCGAGTTGCTGCGGGTCGTGCAGGAGGCACTGACCAACGCCCGGCGGCACGCCCGCGCGATGAGCGTCTCGGTCACGCTGTCGTACCTCGGCGACGTCCTGGCGATCGACATCCAGGACGACGGCACCGGGTTCTCACCCGTTGCCCGGCATACGGGCGTGGGCCTGATCACCATGCGGGAGCGCATTGCGGCTGTGCACGGCACGTTCGCGGTCGAAAGCTCCCCGGGCGAGGGTACGACCGTCGCCGTCACGGTGCCCCTCCCGGTCGAGCCTTCCGCCTCCGACCCCTCCGTCGTGTCGGGCACCGAGCGGATGGTCCCGGCGTCATGAGCACGTCGGCCGGTCCCACGATCCGAGTTCTCCTCGCCGACGACCACCCCGTGGTCCGTGACGGGCTTGCCGCCATGCTCTCCACCCAGCCCGATCTCACGGTCGTCGGCGAAGCCGCCAGCGGCGCCGAGGCACTGCGCCGGACCGCCTCACTCGCACCCGACGTCGTGCTGATGGACCTGCAGATGCCCGAAATGGACGGCACGACCGCGACCGCCGCCATCCGTGCCGCCCACCCCGAGGTGCGGGTACTCGTCCTGACCACCTACGACACGGACGCCGACATCACCGCCGCCGTCGACGCCGGGGCAGTCGGCTACCTGCTCAAGGACACCGGACGACACGAGCTGTGCGAGGCGGTTCGTACCGCGGCTCGGGGAGGCGCGCCACTGTCGCCCACCGTGGCCGCCAAGGTCCTCGCCCATATGCGCGGCGACCGGGGCGCCGGCTTGTCCGGCAGGGAGCTCGAAGTCCTGTCCGCCGTGGCCCGGGGGCAGAGCAACAAACAGATCGCCCGCGCCCTGCGCCTGTCGGAGGCCACCGTCAAGACCCATCTGCTGCACATCTACGCCAAGCTCGACGTCCGCGACCGGACCGCCGCCGTCACCGCCGCGCTGGGCAGGGGAATCATACGCATGGACTGAAAGTGTTGCTGAAGACACCGGGGCCTGGGGCAGTGCGGTGGGAGAGAGGCCGAGGAGGTCGCGGTGTCGCGCCGCCCGGGAACACGAAGCACCCCACAATCGTGGGCTCGGCAGCAGGGGTGGCGAGACCGAGCAGAACGCCGGACCAGCGGCCGTATGGTGGCGATGCTGTCTTCACCGACTGGTCACGCAATCACCGCAGTTGCCTTCCTGCGCCTCGGTATCCCACCCACACTCAGGACGAGCACGGCGACGAACCGCTCGTCGTCGCCGGTCTGTTGGACACTGGAGTGGGTGTGATCCGGGCGCAGGCGGTCTGGGACACGGTCATGATGACGGTGGCCAATGCCATGGGGCCGGGCATCAGCAGCACCTTGAGCCAGACGGCATCGGTGACGGCGAACAGGGCCACCGCGCCGGCGGCCAGGCACATCAGCGCTCCGGTGCCCGCGCCGAGCGGTGGCCGGGTCCTGCGGCGGGCCAGCAGTCCGTGGCCCACCAGGACCACGCCGTTGGCCAGTGCCGCGAGGGTCACCACGGTTCCGGCCTGGCGCAGGCTCAGCCCGGCGACCTCCGTCAGATGGTCCGGCATCCAGGTCAGGCCGGCGCTGAGCATCCAGTACGCGGCGAACGCGCCGAGCGCCGCGCTGAGCCAGGTGCCCGACAGCAGGATGCGCCGATAGGGCGCGACGACCGTGTCCGCACCCCGTGCTCTCGTGCGCGCCCGGCGCGTACGGGCCCTCGGCGCCGCGCAGCACCCAGTACCCGGCCCACACCAGGCCCGCCAGCCCGACCGCGCCGAAGGCCCACCGCCAGCCGAAGCGGTCGATGACGAGGGTGAGTGTGGGCGCGGCGACGGCCACCCCGGCGGCGGCGCCGGTCAGCAGCACGGCGGTGGGCAGGGTGCGTTCGCGCTGCTCGAACCATCCGTGCAGATGATGGGTGGCCACCAGCGTGCCGAATCCGGCCGCCGGCCACAGCATCGCCAGCTGGGCGGCCGCCCACAGCAGTGCCAGGACCAGCAGCAGCACGGTCGTACGGACGTTGCGGGTCAGGTACGGCACCGCCAGAGCCGACACGCTGAACAGCGCGAAGAAGGCCGCCGAGGCCGTGCCGAATTCCGCGCGGGTCAGCCCGAGGTCGTCCATGATCGGCTGCGCCGCCAGGCCCATCACGGCCTTGTCGGCGAAGTTGACCAGCATGAAGCCGAGCAGTGCCCAGGTCGTGCGCCATGCTGTGGTGTGCTGGGTCATAGGGGGAGAGGGCTCCTTCGCGCAGTGGTGTCACCGGCGTGGCGCCGATCCTGCAGGCTGCGGGCACAGGGGGACACCCATCGGCATCACAGTCGTACGCGCCCGCTACTGTGACGGATCACAATCGGGGGGAGGTGAGCAATGGCGCACGAGGAACGCGCGGAACCGGCGTACGGCGACCGTCCGCCGGGTCTGTCCCCCGCGGCGGTGGCGCTCGCGGCCCGGTGCGAGGCGCGGGTCAACGAACTCGCCCGGCGCATGGCCCGGGGTGCGTTCGACCAGTTGCGCGGCTACACCGAGCTGCCGGGTGACGTGAAGGACGTGGAGATCGCCGCCACGGCTCGGCACGGCATACGGCTCTTCCTGCGCGGCGCCGCCGACGGATCCCGGTGGGACTCGCTGGAGTACTTCCAGGAACGCGCCGCCCAGCGTGCCGAGGAGGGCATGCCGCTCCATCTGCTGCTGCGCACCTACACCCTGGGCGCACGGGAACTGTGGCGGGCCCTGCGGGAGATGGCCGGTCCCGGCGAGCAACAGGCCCTGGCCGAGCTGACCGAGGCCCTGTTCACGACCACCGACCGAGTCGTGGGCGCCGTGGCGGAGAGCTACCTCGACGAGCGGGTCGCCCTCGCCGCCGAACGCCACGAGCAGCGCCGCTCCCGTGCCCGGGCCCTGCTGGACGGCCGGCCGGTCGTCGACGGGGCCGCACCGGACGGGCCCGTGCTGGTGCTGTTCGTGCGTTTCGCCACGTCGGCGGCCACCGGCGGGCTCTCCCCGGTCACCGTCCGGCGACTGCTGCGGCGCGTCCAGGCGGCACTGGACCGGGCCTTCGACACGGAGGTGCTCGCCGTGCTCGACGGTGACGGCGGGCATGTCGTCGTTCCCGGAGTGGCCGAACCGCCTGCTCGGCTGCGGGAGTTGCTGGGGGAGGTGGTGGGACCGGAGCTCCGGCTGGCAGCCGCTGCCGCGACGACGGTCGGCGACATCCCCCGCGCCGCGCACCTGACCTCCGAGGTGGTCCGGGTCGCGGCGGCCTGCGGTGAGCGGCCCGGAGTGCACCGGCTCGAGGACGTGCTGCTGGAGTACCACCTGTCCCGGCCGAGCGAGGGCAGCGCCCGCATCGTCGCCCGGCTCGACCCCCTCGCCGACCGCCCCGAACTCGTCGCGACCCTGCGCACCCACCTGGCACAGCGTCAGGACCGCCGGGCCACCGCCCACCTGCTCAACCTGCACCCCAACTCCGTGGACAACCGGCTCGCCCGGATCCAGGACCTGACGGGGCTGGACCTCGCCGACCCCCGGGACGTGGCCCTGGCGCTGGCGGCCCTGCTGCTGCGTGACGCCGACACCGGTGTCACGAAGTGACGAGGGCGAAGTCCGGGTCCGGTGATTCCAGCAGAGAGCCGAACGTGATCAGGGCGTCGGCGTCGCCGTCGAGCGTGACGGCCCCGCCCATGATCTCGTCGGCGAAGGTCGTCGCCCCGCCCAGAACCGTGTTCAGGGTGGTGCGGGCCAGCCGCAGCACCACGGCGGGCCGCTCACCCCGCGGAGCGTCACCGCGCATCGGGGTGAGCGCCCCGTTGGACAACAGCAGCGTCCACACCTCGCCGGTGTCGGTGAACTCCCAGCGCAGCAGCAGGCGTCCGGCCTCGGCCGCGCGCGGGCCGTCGACGCGTACGGCCATGGACTGGAAGATCTGCTCGGCCGTCAGCGCGGCCAGGACATCCGGTGCGGTGGGCGTCGGCGTCCCGAGGATGCCGTCGCGCAGCTCGGCGGCGCCCATCAGGTAGAAGTTGCGCCATGGCCCGGACTCGGAGCCGTGCCCGAGCCGCTCGAAGGTGTCGCCCTGCAAGGTGCGGGCCTCGGGGTGGCCGGGTTCGGCGAACAGGACGTGGCTGAGCACTTCCGCGACCCACCGCAGGTCCCCGGCCTCGTACGACGCGCGTGCCTTGGCGACCACCGCGTCGGCTCCGCCCATGAACTCCACGTACCGGACGGCGGCTTCGGTGGGCGGATGCTGCCACAGGTGGGCCGGGTTGCCGTCGAACCAGCCCATGTAGCGCTGGTAGACGGCCTTGGCGTTGTGGCTGAGCGTGCCGTAGTAGCCGCGCGCGTGCCACGCGCTGTCCAGCGCGGGCGGGAAGGACAGCTCCTCGGCGATCTCGGTCCCGGTGTACCCGGCGTTGATCAGCCGGACGGACTGGTCGTGCAGATAGGCGTAGGCGTCGCGCTGCTCCTCCAGGAAGCGGATCGCGCGCTCCTGGCCCCAGGTGGGCCAGTGGTGGGAGGCGAAGACGACGTCGGTGTCGTCGGCGAACAGCCGTACCGTCTCGGTCAGATACCGCGCCCAGGCGCTGGGGTCCCGCACCAGCGCCCCGCGCAGGGTGAGCACGTTGTGCAGTGTGTGGCAGGCGTTCTCCGCGACGCACAGCACCCGTAGATCGGGGAAGTGGAAGTTCATCTCCGCCGGAGCCTCCGTGCCCGGCGTGAGCTGGAAGACCATCCGCACTCCGTCGACGGTCTCCACCTGCCCGGTACGGCTGATGTCGACCGTCGGCGCGATCAGGCCGACGGTGCCGGTCGACGTCGTCTGCCCGAGCCCGCAGCCGATCTGCCCGGCCGGCCCCTTCGGCAGCGCGGCCCCGTACATGTAACCCGACCTGCGGGCCATCGCCGTCCCGGTGAAGACGTTCTCGCTGGCGGCGTGCTCCAGGAACCCGGCCGGGGCGATGACCGGCACCCGCCCGGTCGTGACCTCGGCCGGATCGACGACGCCGCGGACACCTCCGAAGTGGTCGACGTGCGAGTGGGTGTAGATCACCCCCGTCACGGGCCGATCGCCGCGGTGCTCCCGGTACAGGGCCAGGGCGGCGGCAGCCACCTCGGTGCTGATCAGCGGGTCGTTGACGACGACTCCGCGCTCGCCCTCCACGAAGGTCACGTTCGACAGGTCCAGGCCGCGCACCTGGTAGATCCCCGGCACGACCTCGTACAGCCCCTGCCGTGCCACGAGCCCGCTCTGCCGCCACAGCGAGGGATGGGCCGTCGGCGGACACTCCCCGTCCAGGAAGCCGTACGCGTCCGCGTCCCACACGACGCGGCCGTCCGCGGCCCGCACCACTCCGGGCTCAAGGCGGGCGATGAACCCCCGGTCCGCGTCGGCGAAGTCCCGGTCGTCGTCCCAGGCCAGGCCACCGCCCGTGGAATCGTGCCGCCTGCTGGTCATGGTCGTCTCGCTGCTGGTCATGGTCGTCGATCCTCACAGTTGCGGGCCGACGGCGCCCGATGACGCATCACAGAAGACCCGCTGACCCGTCACAACCGGCAGCGGCGCGCAGGCGGCGACGCGCGCAGGGCTCTGATCGCGAAGAGGTGACCTCTATAGGTCCGATGTATGACGAGGTGTCGGACTCGACGGGTGATCTCACGGACTAGGCCCGGCCTTCATGAACCACCTGTTCGATGGGCTTCTTTGGGTGAATCTCGTCCCAGGTATAGACGTGGCCACCTCGGGGCTCCTATAAATCCATCCGATGTCTCTTGTGTCCTGACAGATGGAGCCGCGCCATGTCCTCTGCCTCCCTCAGTAGACGCTCACTGATGAAGGCCGCCGCCCTCGCCGGAGGAGTGGTGGCCTTCGGGCTGCCGCAGGCCCTGTGGGCCCCCAGCGCCGAGGCGTACACCGTCCCCTCGAAGATGGACTGGTGGTACCAGGCCAGGTTCGGGATGTTCATCCACTTCGGGTCCTACTCGCACCTCGGCCAGGGTGAATGGGCGTTCGACGCTCAGAACTGGAGCAAGGCGGACTACCAGAACGAGGTCACCGAGCCCTTCAACCCGACAGCGTTCAATGCCGCCACCATCGCCGAACTCGCCAAGAACGCCGGCATGAAGTACATCGTGATCACCGCCAAGCACCACGAGGGCTACGCGATGTGGAACTCCGACGTGGCGGGCTTCACCGACACCACCGGCACCAAGCAGTACAACCTGCGTGACTACAACGGCATCCGGACCGACCTGCTCATGGACCTCAAGACGGCGTGCGAGAGCCGTGGCATCAAGTTCTGCCTCT
This sequence comes from Streptomyces sp. MB09-02B, assembly GCF_033794485.1. Classification (NCBI taxonomy): domain Bacteria; kingdom Bacillati; phylum Actinomycetota; class Actinomycetes; order Kitasatosporales; family Streptomycetaceae; genus Streptomyces; species Streptomyces sp. MB09-02B. The sequence continues at coordinate 9,213 of NZ_JARGEE010000154.1, read as the reverse complement.
ACTACTCGATCCTCGACTGGAACCACCCGTCCCAGACCGACCGTCACGAGAGCGGTCTGACCACGATGTCCTCGCAGGCCGCCCGCACCGCCTACATCGCCGACATGAAGGCACAGCTCCAGGAGTTGCTGGACCGCTACGACCCGGCACTGCTGTGGTTCGACGGCGACTGGTTCGCGGAGCCCTCCAGCCCCACCCTGGAGGACTGGTGGCTGACCTCGGACGGCGAGGGCCTCTACGACTGGCTCATCGCCCGCAAGCCCGACCTCATCGTCAACGAACGCGTCAAGCGGGACCACGGTCTCGGCGACTACGCGGTCGCGGAGTTCGGGATACCCGACGGACCGATGGACCGGCCGTGGGAGCGGTGCGCGACCATGAACGGCGCCTGGGGTTACGACGGAGCGAGAGAGAACTCGTACAGGTCGGTCACGGACATCGTCCGAGAGCTCGTGACGGTGGTGTCCCGGGACGGCAACCATCTGCTCAACATCGGCCCCAAGGGCGACGGTTCGGTCAGCGCGGGAAGCCAGACCATCCTGAACGGCCTCGCTTCATGGATGTCGACGTACAGCGACAGCATCCACGGCACCAGCGGCAGCCCGTACACCACCGAACCCTCATGGGGGAAGATCACCAAGAAGACCGGCAAGCTCTTCGCCCATGTCTTCACCTGGCCCACGAACGGCCAGTTGCAGATCCCGGCGATCGACAACACGATCAGCCGCGTATACCTGGTGAACAACCCCTCGGTCTCGCTCTCGTACACCGTCACCGACCAGATCAACGTCACCGTGCCGAGCACCGCGCCGGACGCCAGGGACTCCGTGGTGTGCGTCGAGGTCCAGGGCATGCCCGTGCGGGGATCCACGGTGACGGTGTTCCAGAACGTCAACTATCAGGGCACCCGCGCCGAGTTGCCGCTGGGCTCCTACACCTCCGCCCAGCTGACCGCCGCGGGCCTGGGGCCGGCCATGGTCTCCTCCATCCGGGTGGCCGACGGCTACCAGGTGACGGGCTACTCCGGCAACAACTTCACCGGCACCGCTTGGACGTTCACGTCGGACACCCCCGACCTGCGGGTGACCGGCAACAACGACGCCATCGCCTCACTGAAGGTGACGTTCAAACCCTCCACGTACCTGCGCCTGGTCAACGTCGCGAGCAACCTGGCGCTGGACAGCGGCGGCAATGTCGCCAGCGGGTCGAACCTGAAGCAGTGGCAGGTGATCGACCACGCCAATCTCCAGTGGCAGGCGATCGAACTCGGCAACGGCTACTACAGGCTCCTCAACCGCGCCAACGGCATGGTCGCCGACGGCTGGGGCTCCACCGCCGACGGCGCCCCCGCCCGGCAGAAGGCCTGGGACGGCAGCCAGACCCAGCAGTGGCAGATCACCCACCGCGGTCAGGGCCAGTACTCGATCGCCAACCGCAGCACCGGACTGGTACTCGACAGTGGCGGAAAGGTCTCCTCGGGGTCCGTGACCAAGCAGTGGACCTGGCAGCAGAGCAACAACCTGCTGTGGACGATCAAGCCGGTCGGCTGACCGACGCCACCCGACGGAGGCTCGCGGACCGGGCACGGTCGTGAGCGTGCCGGATCCCCGCGCCCGGCGGGGATCCGTACGGGACAGCGTGGGGCCAGGGGCGTCAGCTCGGCCTGAGGATGACCGCCTGACCACCCGCGCTGGTCATCGCCATGCTGAGGGTCGTCGTGGAGGTGACGGTCCGGGTGCTGACCACCGTGGGCGTGGCGCGCGGGACCGTTCCCGCCGTTCCGTCGGCGTAGACGGTGGCGGTGTAGGTGACGCCACTGTCGAGGAAGCCCAGCGGGACCGACAGGGTGCGGGCGGTCTCGTTGGTCATCGCGCCAAGGAACCACGTGGTGCCGCTGCGGCGGGCGACCGCGATGTACTCGCCGATCGAACCGGTGAGGGTCGTGCTCTCGTCCCAGGTGGCGGGAACGGCGTCGAACCACGACAGTCCGGGCCAGTTGGCGGTGGTGGCGTACGACGACGGTGTCGAGTACCAGTAGAGGAAGTTGAGCGGCTGGTAGTACACCGCCGCCATCGCCATCTGGTGGTTGTTGGTCGTCTGGTTGCGGGACTGCCCGTAGCAGATGGTGTAGTCCATCGGTCCGCCGACGTTGCGGGCGAAGGGCAGGGTCACGTTGTGCGTGGCGGTGGGGAACTGCTCGTTGCCCCGGACGCCCTCCAGGCTGATCCAGTTGGGGTAGGTGCGCTCGTAGCCGAACGGCCGCACGTTGTCGTGCATGTCGATCAGCAGCTTGTACTTGGCGGCCGTCTTCGCCCAGGTGATGATCTGGTTGGTCATGGCCTGGGTGCCGTCGTTGATGAAGCCGAGCTTGATGCCGGCGACGCCCCAGCTCTTGTAGAGGGCGAACAGGGTGTCGGGGTTGGTCAGAGCCAGACGGTTGACGTAGAGGAAGACGCCGACGCCGTTCGTCGTGGCGTGGTTGATCACCATGGGCAGGTCGATCTCCGCGATCGGCGTGGTCGCGTCGGTGGTGGTGAACTCCGGGCCGTACCATCCCGCGTCGTACTCGATGTAGTCCACGTTGCGGGCCACGGCGAAGTCCACGCCGGCGATTCCGGCGGCGGTGGTGAGGTTGCAGCGGAACACCTTGCCCGGACGGATCCACGACGTGTCGGCCAGGGCGCCCGCCGGGGCCAGGTTGAGGACCAGTTCGGCGTTGTCGACCAGGTCGGCGTCGGATGATCCGAGGACGAGGACCCGCCAGGGCGTGGCGAACGGCGTGGTGACGGTCGAGGTGGTCTGCACCGTGCCGCTGCCCCGCGCGGTCTTCTTCATCAGGTACGTCTTGAGCGTGTTGCTCTTCCCGGAGACCGAAGTGAGCATCCCTCGGGGGTAGTTCACCCGGGAGGACTCACAGACGCAGGCGCGCAGGCCGCCGGGCAGGGTGACCAGCAGCGGCATGTCGGTCAGTGGGCCGACGTCCGTGCCGGACGTGCCGGTGGAGGGGATCGCGTCCGGGGCGACAGCGCTGTACACGTTCTCGTCCCGGGCGCTGAAGACCAGGGTGCCGCCGGGGAACACGAAGCTGGTCAGCTCGTCGGAGATGGTGGCCCTGCCCGTGCCGAGCAGCGTGTAGCGCAGCGCGACCCCGGTGTCGTAGGCGCGTATCTGGATGCCGAAGGCGATGCCGCTGCCGCTGTCCTGAAGGTTCCAGCGCATCTCCTGGTAGTGGTCGCGGATCGTCGCGTTGCGTCCGTACACCGGGGTCCAGGTGCTGTCCTTGGTCCAGTGCTGGTAGTTGGTCATCACGGTGCTCGCGGTGCCCAGCGTGGTGCCGTCACTCATCGCGAGTCCGAGCACCGAGGTGTCGACGACCGTCGCGCCGGCGCGCTTGACCGACCAGGTGAGCGCTCCGCCGACCAGCGACACCGTGATCTTGTTGCTGCCGTCCGGTGACGTGGCGGTCATGGCGGCGTCGGCCGCGTGGGCCTGTCCCGTGCCGGCGAGGCCCAGTGCGGCGGCCCCCGCCGTGACCGCCGCTGTCCTGAGGACCCCGCGCCGGGACACTGCTCCCGGGTGAGCGGCTCCGGGCAGGCCGGGCCGACTTCCTGACGTTCCCATGGTCGTTTTCCACCTCTCTGCTGAGTTCCATGAAGAAGACATCGACACACGCAGCGCGTGGGCGTCCCGCACGGTCCTGGCCCCGTGCGGGACGCCCACGCGCTGCCGATCACTGCTCGGTCAGGGTGACCTCGTCGCAGTAGCCATCACCGGCTCCGGAGACAAGGTGACAGTAGATGCGAGCGGTCGTCACACCTGCCCCGGTGGTGAAGGTCGTCGACTGCTTGGAGTAGGTGCTCGACGTGGTCGAGGCACTCGTGACGGCGGAGCCGTTGTAGAGCTTGGCTTCCAGTGCCGTCGTGGTGCCGGCGGTCTGACTTGCGATCGCACCGCTCAGCCGGTAGGTGGTGTTCGGCTTGAGCGTGTAGACGAGTTGCCACAGGGTGCCACCGCTCAGGGACGAGTTCGTCAGTCCGGCGGCGGTGCCGTTGGACGACGTGCCCGTGAGCGAGAAGTCACCGTTGCGCCAGGGCACGGTGTGGCCGGACTCGAAGTTGCCGTTGATCACGTGGTTCTTGACGGGGGTGACGGCGAGATCGTCACAGTAACCGTTCCCGGTGCCCGAGCTCTTGTAGCAGTACAGGCGCACGGTACCGTTCGCCGCCCCGGTGGTGAAGTCGGCGGAGACGAACGTCCACCCGGTGCCACTGGCGCTCGCCACGGTTTCGAGGCCGCCGGTGTTCTTGACGCCGACGTTCATGACCTCACCGGCGACTGCGGACTTCACCCAGCCCGAGACGCGGTACGTGGTGCGGGGCGCCACGGGGACGTGGTTCTCCACGGAGGCCGGCGAGGGCCCGACCCGGACCGCGTAGGTGCCGCTGTGGGCGCCCGAGTTCACCACCGAGGCGGAGTTCCACGCGCTCCACGCCGTGAGCGATCCCTTCTCGAAGCCGAGGTTCTCGTTCGCGAGGCAGGTCGCGTCGGACGGCGAGCTGAACTGGTCGGCACCGATGTCGGGTGCGCAGACCGAGGGAACGGTCGAGCCCCAGTAGTCCTTGCCGCCGTTGTCGGGCATGACGACTCCCGCGCCGATGGCCGGGGAGGACGACGAGCTGATCTGGTAGCCCGCGACACTGTTGATGCCCGTGCCACCACTGCCGGGCGAGGTCAGCAGGGGATCGCCGGTGATGTTCCCGTTGCCGGTCGGCTCACTGGAGGGGTGGTTGCCGTAGAAGAGGTTGTTCCGCCAGGAGAAGTTCGAGGCGGGCTGGCCGCTGGTGTAGACGTAGCCACCGCTGCCCAGGTTGTAGATGAGGTTGTTGGCGAGCGTGAGGTCGTTCCAGGCGCCGGAGACCTCGAAGACGTTCGCGGTCGATCCGGAGGGGATGTAGATGGTGTTGTTGTAGAACTGGGAGTCCTGCGAGCCGAGCATGTTGACGACCCGGAGGCGGTCGTCCTCGCTGACGTTGTAGCGGGCCACGGCGTTGCTGCTGAGGCGTGACCCTCCGCCGCAGCCGCAGAAGAGGAGGAACCCGCCCTCGTTGTCGTGGCTGTAGTTGTACTGGACGATCGTGCCGTCCTGCCCGTAGTCGACGTCGAAGCCCTGGCCGTCGGGGTTCCCGGTGAGCTTCTTGGTCCCGTAGGCCTCGTTGTACTGGATCACGGTCCCGTCGGAGTCCCAGGCCCAGATGCCGGCGTTCGCCGCGTTGGGGGCCTTCGCCGCGTTGTAGACGACGTTGTGCTCGATGAGGGCGTCCTTCGACATCTGCACCACGATGCCGTCGCCGTCGGTGTCATGGACGGTGTTGTTCCTGACGACGACGCCGGTCCACGGGGTCCAGGCGGGGTTGTTGCAGCCGATGGACGGCCGGCACAGCCAGGTGCTCGACATGTTGATGCCGCTGCGGGCGATGTTGGCGACGGTGTTGCCGTCGATCACGACGTCGTTGAAGGAGCTGGGCGTCGTCGTCCCGAGAACGGCGAAGAGAATGCCGGCGCTGCCGTCGACCTCCTTCGAGTTGTTGCCGTTCACGTCGTGGATGTTGAGGTTGCTGACCTTGTAGTGGTTGCCGGTGCCGTAGTTCTCGAGCACCACGTACACACCGCGCCGCGCGTTGGCGCCCTTCACGGCTCCGGTGTTGGTCACCTCCAGGTTGGAGATCTCCCAGTACTCCTGGTTGTGCAGGTAGATCGCGTCCGTGCCGCCGCCTCCCGCGATGATCGGCAGGGCGCCCGTGCCGTAGGCGTCGATGGAGATCGAACCGCCTGCCGCGCTGCCCGAACCCAGCGGGTGCAGGGTTCCGTTGCAGGTCGTCCCTCTCTTCAGCAGCAGCTGGTCCCCCGGCGCGAAGGTCTTCGCGTTCGGGCCGGCCAGCGAGTTCCACGGCGAGCCGGAGGTGCCGGTCCCGTTGGCCGCCGCCGAGCAGTCCACGTGGTAGGAGGTGCCCGCCGCCTGGGCCTGCACCGGCGGCGTGAGCACGACCGCGGCGCAGGCGAGCAGCGTGGTGACGACCAGGCCTGCGACGAACCGTCTTATGTCGGTGACATGTCTCATGGTGCTTCTCCCCGCACAACATTGTCGGGATGGGTGGTTGGGCTCGCCGTGCTCTTGCGGAGCGCGGCGACGATCGCCTGCGTCGGAGCGGGCTGGTTCGCCCAATCGGCGGCCACGTGTCCGTCGGCGCCGATCAGGAGTGTGTGGAGCTGTCCGTCCTTGGACAGCCGGGTGTCGGCCGAGGCCGAGTCCGCGGCGACCACGAGGCCGGGCGGGACGGACCAGTTCGCCGCGAAGTTCTTCAGCGCGCCGTCGGTCGTGTGGCCGTCGGAGTCGGTGATGAGGACCCGGACCTCGGGGTACTGCAGCGCCACGCTCTTGAGCGACGGGATCTGGCTCCGCGCGTGAGCGGCGCCGACGTCGCCCTGGTCGTCGACGGGGAGGCCGGCTATGAGGGTCGGGCCGGAGACGTCGATCCGGTTCCCGTCGAGCAGGGTCACGCCGGAGCCGGCCGGTTGTTCTTCGGCTCCGCACGCCGTGGTGAGGAGGAGTGCGGGGACGAGCAGGAGCGCGGCGACGAACGGGATCACTCCTGTGCGAAGGTCCCCTTTGGCTGCTTCTCGGATCTCTCTCACCGGACCGGCCCTTCGAGAGGAAGGACGGGGGCCTGCAGGACTTCGTCGCGGTCGCACACGAGGGTGTCTCCGCTCACCCGCAGGCGGGCGACCTGGATCGAGCTTCGGCGGTCATCGCCGTCGCCGCCCTCGCACCGCCCCGGGTGCGTGAAGTAGAAGACGTAGGCGCCGAGTTCACTGGTGACGACATCGGCGTGGTAGCCGAATCCCCCGTCGTCCGGGCCCCGTCCGGATCGGTCGAGGATGAGTCCTCGCGGTTCCCAGGTCTCCAGGTCACGCGAGTGAAGAACCCGCTGTCCCCGCCATTCGTCGACGAGCATCCAGTAACTGCCGCCGAGCTCGAAGACGTTCGGGCCTTCGTGCTCCGAGCACTCGACGGCGGGCCCCCGGACGGTCCACCGTGCCAGGTCGTCGCTGTCCGCCGCGTAGGTGTGCGCGTGATCGGCCTCGTCCTTGTACCACATGCGGTAGCCCCCGGTGGGGAGCCGCAGGACGCAGGCGTCGATCACCCTCTCGGACGAGAGCGACAAGGTGGAACGGTAGGTCCACGTGAAGAGGTCGTGGCTCGTGTAGTGACGGATCACGCGTGCGTGGCCCGCCCACCGGGTCGGAACACCGCGGATCACACTGACGTACATGTGGTACTCGGTGCCGTCGTCCACGATCTCGGGCGCCCAGTAGGTGTGGCGCCCGGGCTCGATGTCCAGGCCCTCGGCGATGCCCCGGTACAGCCAGGTGGCGCCGCCGTCCACGGAGGACGCGATCCCGATGTCGGTCCCGTGGACCCAGCTCACGTCGTTCATCGGCGGCGCGTCGGCGCGCCGGCTCGTGTAGAACATGCACCACTCGCCGACGTGCCGGTTGAACACGAGCGTGGGGTCGGTCGCGCCGTCGTGAACGGGGTCGCGGAACAGGGGGCGGGCCATGGCTGTCATCGGTTCTCCCCTCAGTCCTGACGGGGCGTCAGGCGGATCATGTTCCAGGACAGCGGTTCGAGTTCGGCGTGGAGGACGCCGTCGGTGACGCCGGTGCCGGTGGCGGTGTGCGGGGTGACACGGTCGGGCATGTCCGCGGTGTTGATGGCCTCCGGGTCGCCGTCCGCCAGCACCAGGTGCTCCACGAGGGTGTGGGCGTCGACGCCGCGCAGGTCGATCGAGAGCGGCAGGGCCTCCGTCTGGCCGCGGTTGACCGCGAAGACGGTGACGGCGCCCGTCTCGTCGTCGATCACCGCCGTGGCGTGCAGCAGCGGTACGTCACCGAAGCGGGCGGTCGGGTACGTCGGGCTGTCCACCTCGACGCGCAGCACCCGGCCGCGTCCGTACGCCGACGCCTGGGCGAAGGGGTAGAACGTCGTCTGCCGCCACGCCGGGCCGCCGGGCTCGGTCATGATCGGCGCGATGACGTTGACGAGCTGCGCGAGGGAGGCCGAGGTGACCCGGTCGGCGTGCCGCAGCAGGGCGATGAGCAGCGAGCCGAAGACCACGGAGTCGGTGACGGTGTAGACATCCTCCAGCAGGCGGGGCGCCTGCTGCCACTCCTCGACGTGGTGCGGGTTGGGCCGCTTCTGGTACCAGACGTTCCACTCGTCGAAGGAGAGGTTGATGCGCTTGTCCGCCTTGAGGCGGGCGCGGACGTGGTCGCAGGTGGCGACGACCGACTCGATGAAGTGCTCCATGTCCACGGCGGACGCCAGGAAGGAGTCGCGGTCACCGTCGATCTCCTCGTAGTAGGCGTGCAGGGAGACGTAGTCCACGAGGTCGTACGCGGCCTGGAGGACGGTCGACTCCCAGGAGGCGAAGGTCGGCATGGCGGAGCTGGAGCTGCCGCAGGCGACCAGCTCCAGACCGGGGTCGACCTGTCGCATGGCGCGGGCGGTCTCGGCGGCGAGGCGGCCGTACTCCTCGGGGGTCTTGTGCCCGGTCTGCCAGGGGCCGTCCATCTCGTTGCCCAGGCACCACATCCGGATGCCGTACGGCTCCTTGTCGCCGTGGGCGGCGCGGCGGTCGGACAGCTCGGTGCCGCCGGGGTGGTTCGCGTACTCCAGCAGCCGTACCGCGTCCTCGACGCCCCGCGTGCCGAGGTTGACGGCCATCATGGGCTCCATGCCGGTCCTGCCGCAGAACTCCATGAACTCGCCGAGGCCGAACTCGTTGGTCTCGGTGGACTTCCATGCCAGGTCCAGCCGGGCCGGCCGCTCCTCGCGCGGGCCCACGCTGTCCTCCCAGCGGTAGCCCGAGACGAAGTTGCCGCCGGGGTAGCGGACGGTGGTGACGCCGAGCTCCCGGACCAGTTCCAGGACGTCCTGGCGCAGGCCGTCCACGTCGGCGGCGGGGTGGCCGGGCTCGTAGATGCCGGTGTAGACGCAGCGGCCCATGTGCTCGACGAACGATCCGTACAGACGCGGGTTGACGCTGCCGACGTCGAACGCCGAGTCGAGGGTGAAGCGGGCGGCGGGGCAGGGGGTGGGCTCGGACATGAGTGCCTTTCAAACGTCACTTCGGAGGTGACATGGAGGAGGGA
>NZ_JARGEE010000153.1:0-19354 GCF_033794485.1 Streptomyces sp. MB09-02B | reverse complement strand
CCGCCGCACCGTTCCAACCGGACACTCCGCCCCCCTTCGCCCACGTACGCCTACGGGTTCACTCGCCGACCGCGACGAACCGCCACACCGTGCCGTCCTCCTCCTCGTCCGACTCGGCGTCGTCGGCGTCGACGTCGACCTGGACCCCCTCGGCCTCCAGCGAGTCCCGCAGGCGGTCGCGTACGGCCGCGCTGAGGTAGTTGTGGTGCAGGTCCAGGGTCTTGAGGTGCGTGAGCGGCTGACCGGTGAGGAGCGCGGTCGCGCCGTCGTCGGTGAGAACGCCCATCGACACGTCCAGCACGTCGAGGCGGGCCACCACCGGGGCGGCGGCCAGGGCCGCGCAGATGTCGTCCTGCATCTCGCTGTTGCGCAGCGCCAGATGCTTGAGGGCCGGGAGCCGGGTGCCCGCGAGGATCGGCGCCAGGTCGGCCACCTCACTGTCGCCGCCGTACTCGGAGGTGCCCAGCCACAGGTCCAGCTCGACGAGGGCCGGCAGATCGCTGCCCGCGACACCCCGGACCGCCTCGACGGGCATGCCGCCGGTCTCCACCGTCAGCGACCGCAGCCGCTCGTGCCGCACCGCCGGGAAGACGAGCCCCTGACCGCCGCGCACCCCGAACTCCTCCAGCTCCGGGAAGGCGTTCAGCAGCGGGCCCACATCCCCCTGGTTGATCCAGGAGATCTCGCACTCCTCCCCCACGATGTCGCCGAGGAACAGCGCGCGCAGCGAGGGCAGCCGGTCCTTCGCCGCGACCAGGGCCTCGACGATCTCCTCGGGGCCGTTGTCGTAGGCGTCGCTCCACGCGCCCACCACCAGCGCCCGCACCTTCTCGGTGTCGACCGAGGCCAGGAACCGGGCGAACGCCTCCTCCCAGGCCTCCTCGCTGTCGTACGCGCCCACGGTGATGTTCCAGGCCACCGAGTCGGGCGCGGGCAGACGGGCGGCGCCCCCCTGGTCCTTCACCGACGTGGGGAAGCGGTGGACCCGCAGTCCGTGGAACTCCTCCAGATGGCTCCCGATGGTCATGTGCGCCCCGCCCCTTCGTTCCATGTCCATGGCGGAGGCCGGGTCCCTGCCCGGTCCGCCCGTCGCGCACCCGGGGCACACAGCGCCGCCGGGTAGGGGAGTTCTACCAAGCCGCACCGACATCGTGTGCGGCGGACCCCTGTCCTGTGGACGAACACCCGCGCTCGCCCCGGCGAACCGCCGTGCGGAGCCGACTGTCAGTGGCCGCCCCTACGGTCGTCTCGTGGCACGGGAAGTGCCCGACGGGAGGGAGACCCATGTACCGGCAAGGAGACGTCCTCATCGCGCCGTTGGCGGAGAGCGCGGTGCCGCGAGGCGCGCTCGACGCCACGTCGGAGCCGCGTGACGGGCGTGGCCGACTCGTCCTCGCCCTCGGCGAGGTCACCGGCCACGCGCACGCCGTGGTCGGCCCCGGCCGCCTGATCCGCGAGGCGAGCGTGTTCGGTCCGATGCTGCTGCACGTGCCGGAGGGCGCCCGTGTCGTCCACGAGGAGCACGCGGCGATCTCCCTGCCCAAGGGCTGGTACCGCGTCATCCGTCAGCGCGAGTACGTACCCGGGTCGGTGCGCATCGTCGCGGACTGAGATCCGTGGGGGAGAGGGCGGCCGTGACGTGCGGCAGCCGCAGGGACAGGCATCGAGATCCAGGAGGAACGGCGTGACGGAACAGACGAGTTGGCGGGCGATGGCGGCGGCCACCGGGGCGGGCGACCGGGCACGGACCGAGGCGGGCGTGCGCCTGGCGTACCGGCGGGCGGGGCTGGCGGAGCCCGAGCGGATCGTGTGGGCCCCCTCGCCCCTCGCGGCGGTACGCCTGCTCTCGGGAGCGGCCGCGGAGGACGGCGAGGCGCTCCCCGCGACCGGGGCGAGCGTCCGTGACGCCGTCCGCAACAGACCGGTCGCCGCCGCCCGCGCCCGGCTGCACACCCGGCTGGGCCCCACCGGCTGGGGCGACCACTGGCGGGCGACCGGCGCCGACCTCTGGGAGACCACCCGGCCCCTCGTCGACCGCGTCCGCGCCGGTGTCGTCGAGGTCCTGGCCCCCGCCGACCGCAAGGCGGAGGCCGACGTCCGGCTGCTGCTCCTGGACGCGGTCCTGGGCCAGCACGACGCGGCCTGGCTGTCCGCCTGCGACGCCGCCCCCGAGCTGGACGGACTCGCGGAGGTGGCCCGCACGGCCGGCTGGTGGTGGCCGTACGAGAAGGTCGCGGTCGTCGCCGAACGGCCGGTGGAACTGCACCGCGACGAGGCGGGCCGGCTGGATCGTGGCGACGGACCCGCGCTCGCCTTCTCCGACGGCTTCGCCCTGCACGCCTGGCGCGGACTGCCCGTCCCCGGCGAGTTCCTCGACCGGCTGGACACGCTGACCCCGCAGCTGATCAGGGCCGAGGAGAACGCGGAACTGCGCCGCGTGATGCTCGAGTTCTACGGCTACGACCGCTATCTGGAGGAGTCCGGCGCGCAGCCCGTGCACCGCGACGAGACGGGCGTGCTGTGGCGCATGGCCCTGCCCGGCGACGAGGACGTGGTGATGGTGGAGGTCGTCAACTCCACCCCGGAACCGGACGGCACGAGCCGCACCTACTGGCTGCGGGTGCCGCCCACCACGACCACGGCCCGGGAGGGCGTGGCCTGGACGTTCGGCCTGAGCGCCGAGGCGTACGAGCCGCTGCGGCAGACCTGAGGCCCTGCGGGGCCCCGCCCCTCACTCGAACCGTGAGGTGTCGCCCGCGCCCTTGCGGATGATCTCGGCCTCGCCGCTGGAGAAGTCGATGACGGTCGTGGGTTCCGTGCCGCAGTCCCCGGAGTCCACCACCGCGTCGACCAGGTAGTCGAGGCGCTCCTTGATCTCCCAGCCCTGCGTCAGCGGCTCCTCCTCGTCGGGCAGCAGCAGCGTGCTGGAGACGAGCGGTTCACCGAGCTCCGCGAGGAGCGCCTGGGCCACCCGGTGGTCGGGGATGCGCACCCCGACGGTCTTCTTCTTGGGGTGCAGGAGCTTGCGGGGCACCTCCCTCGTCGCGGGGAGGATGAAGGTGTAACTGCCCGGTGTCGACGCCTTCACGGCACGGAACACGTCGTTGTCGACGTGCACGAACTGGCCCAGCTGCGCGAAGTTCTCGCACACCAGGGTGAAGTGGTGACGGTCGTCGAGCTGCCGGATCGTACGGATCCGCTCGATGCCGTCACGACTGCCCAGCTGGCACCCGAGGGCGAAGCAGGAGTCCGTCGGATACGCGATCAGCCCACCCTGACGAATGCTGTCGGCCACCTGCCCGATGGCACGAGGCTGAGGATTGTCGGGGTGCACGTCGTAGTACTTGGCCATTCCCCGAGCTTATGCCTCGGAGCCCCGCCGACCCGTCGATGGGGCCGCAGGCCCCTGCCGAGGGGCTCGGGGAACTGCGCGACCAGCCACGGCCGACCCGCAGTCGACCACGGTCCGCAGTTCCCCCTGCCCGTGAGCGGAGTGCTACGCGCCGCTGGCGCGCAGCATGTCCTCACGCTCGACGATCTTCACGCGCTCACGGCCCTCCGGCTCACCGAGCGCCTTCTCCGCCGCGTCGAGCTTGTACCAGCCCTCCCACGTCGTGAAGCGCACGTTGCGCTCCGCGAGGAAGGCGTCGACGGCCTCCGGCGCGGGCGCGGACGGCTCGTGCAGCCGCCCGTTCGCGAAGTCGTCCAGGAGGTTGGAGACGGTCTCGTTGGCGTCGCCCTTGGTGTGCCCGATGAGGCCCACCGGACCGCGCCGGATCCAGCCGGTGACGTACGTCGACTGCAGGTGCGCCCCGGTCTCCTCGATGACCCGGCCGCCCGCGTCGGGGACGGTGCCCGAGTCGACGTCCCAGGGCAGCTTGGGCAGCTTGTCCGAGAGGTAGCCGACCGCGCGGTAGACGCCGGTGACGTCCCAGTCCTTGAACTCGCCGGTGCCCTTGACGTTGCCGGTGCCGTCCAGCGTGGTGCGCTCGGTGCGCAGGCCGACGACCTTGCCGTCCTCGCCGAGGATCTCGGTGGGCGACTCGAAGAAGTGCAGGAACAGCTTGTGCGGGCGGTCGCCGGTGTCGCGGATCGCCCAGTTCTCCAGGGTCTTGGCGACCATGTCGGCCTGCTTGTTGCCGCGCCGGGTCGCGATGGAGCCCTCGTCGTAGTCGATGTCCTCGGGGTCGACGATGACCTCGATGTTGGGGGAGTGGTCCAGCTCCCGCAGCTCCATGGGGGAGAACTTCGCCTGTGCCGGGCCACGGCGGCCGAAGACGTGGATCTCCAGCGCCTTGTTGGCCTTCAGGCCCTCGTAGACGTTGGCCGGGATCTCGGTGGGCAGCAGCTCGTCGGCGGTCTTGGCGAGGACCCGGGCGACGTCGAGCGCCACGTTGCCGACACCGAGGACGGCGACCTTCTCGGCCTCCAGGGGCCAGGTGCGCGGGACGTCCGGGTGGCCGTCGTACCAGGAGACGAAGTCGGCCGCGCCGTAGGAGCCGTCGAGGTCGATGCCGGGGATGTCGAGCGCGCGGTCGGCCGTCGCGCCGGTGGAGAAGATCACGGCGTCGTAGAACGCGCGCAGATCGTCCAGGTTGATGTCCGTCGGGTAGTCGACGTTGCCGAAGAGACGGATCTGCGGCTTGTCGAGCACCTGGTGCAGGGCGGTGATGATGCCCTTGATGCGGGGGTGGTCGGGGGCCACGCCGTAACGGATCAGTCCGAACGGGGCGGGCATCCGCTCGTAGAGGTCGATGGACACACCGGGGTCGGTGGCGACGTCGGACTTCAGCAGCGCGTCGGCGGCGTAGATCCCGGCGGGTCCGGCTCCGACAATGGCTACCCGCAGAGGGCGGGGCATGTTCAGGTTCCCTTCGAGCGGAAGAAAAGCTTCTCGCCGGCAACCCTAAACTAAGGTAACCCTTACCAGGTACGCGGGTCGGGTCTATGACCTCATAAGCCGATCTTATGCCATGCGGGGGAATGGGCGGACGGCGGGGAGGCCGGGGAAACGGCCGGTGGAGACCTCTGCGGCCCGTCCGCGGCCTCCTCTGTCGACCGGACGTGTTTGCCTCGGCGGTGAACGGCAACGCGGTTCCCATGACTCAGCCGAACAAAGACCCGAACCAGAACTCCGCGTCCGCCGAGACGACCGCTGCCAAGGCCCGCCGGACCGCCGGCAAGGCGACGGCACCGGCCACCGCGTCCGCGAAGACGGCCGCGGTCAAGATGGACGACGCGACGTCGTCCGCCAAGGCCGGGGCCGGACACGCGGCCGACGCGGCCAAGCGCGCAGCCGACAGCACCAACAGTGCCGTGCACAGCGCCGTGAAGGGCGTCGAGGCGGGCCGCCAGGCGGTGGTGCAGGCCTCCGGTCAGGTGGCCGCCACCGCGAAGACGGCGATGACGGTGATCGCCCACCGCAAGCTCGTCGCCGCCGGCGTGGGCGCGGGCCTGACCGCCCTGACCGCCGTCTCCTACGCGGCCGGCCGTCGCTCCGGCCAGCACGTCCACGGCCCGATCACCCGGCTCACCGGCGGCCGTATCTGACCTGCCTGCGGGGGTCGTCCGGCACGAGCTGCCGGACGACCCCCGCACGCCCTCCTACCAGCGGCCTTCCACCTGCTCCTTGATCCGGCGGTCGTACAGCTCCCGGATCGCCGTGAGCGTCTCGCCGGACAGCTCCGGCAGTGCGGCGGCCGACGCGTTGGCGCGGGCCTGCTCGGGCGTGCGGGCGCCCGGGATGACCGTCGTGACGCCCGGCAGCTGGATGATCCAGCGCAGCGCCAGCTGGGCCGGGGTGAAGCCCTCGGGGGCGAGCGCGGCGAACTCGACGGCCGCCTCCACCCCCGTGCCGTAGTCGACACCGGAGAAGGTCTCGCCCTGGTCGAAGGACTCACCGTGGCGGTTGTAGGTGCGGTGGTCGTTCTCCGCGAAGACCGTGTCCTTGGTGTACTTGCCGGAGAGCAGACCCGAGGCCAGCGGTACGCGCGCGATGATCGCGACCCCCGCCTTCTCGGCCGCCGGGAGCACGTCGAGGAGCGGCTTCATCCGGAACGGGTTGAGGATGATCTGCACGCTCGCCACGTTCGGCCGGGCGATCGCCGTCAGCGCCTCGGCGCAGGTCTCCACGCTGACGCCGTACGCGGCGATCCGCTCCTCCTCGACCAGGGTGTCGAGCGCGTCGAACACCTCGTCGGAGGAGTAGACCGGCGTGGGCGGGCAGTGCAGCTGGACCAGGTCGAGGCGGTCCACGCCGAGGTTGCGGCGGGAGCGGTCGTTCCAGGCCCGGAAGTTGTCCAGGACGTAGTTCTCGGGGATCTGTTCCACGCGACGGCCCATCTTCGTCGCGACGAAGACATGCAGATCGGGCCTGCTCCGCAGGAACGTGGCGATGGTCTCCTCGCTGCGCCCGTCGCCGTAGACGTCGGCCGTGTCGAAGAAGGTCACCCCCGACTCGGCGGCGGTCTCCAGCACCGCGAGGGCTTCCCTGTCGTCGACGTCTCCCCAGTCGGCGCCCAACTGCCATGTGCCGAGACCGACCACGGACGCGTGCTGACCCGACCTACCGAATGCGCGTTCTTCCATGGCGTCAGTCTGTCACCTGTTCCAGGTGGTCAGTGCGGGTAGGCGCGCGGCGGACGCTGCCGGGGCAGCTCGTCCCGGAACTCCGCGACGACCGAGCTGATCTGCCGGGTCAGTTCGGTCTTCTCCAGCCGGTCGAGATACAGGTTGCGGCGGGCCAGGCCCACCGCGTCCACGCAGAAGTACAGCGCCATCAGCGGGTTGACGAACAGTTCGCTGTTCCGGGTCCGCTCGGTGAACCGGACATCGCCGAACTCGCCCCGCACGGCCGCCGCGACCGAGCCGTTGACGATGCTCGGATGGGTCGGCGTGGCCCGCTGGGCGTGTGCCACCGCGTCCAGGTAGAGGGCGCCCTCGCGGCTGTCGCGGGGCAGTGAGAAGGCCCCCAGGTAGGAGCCGTCGCGGTCCAGCGCGGCCAGGTTCTCCAGGACCAGCGCGTGGTTGACCCCGTGGTAGGCGTCCACGCCGAAGCCGAGGCAGGCCACCAGCCGCTCGGGGACCTCGTCGAGACCGGCGACGGCGCCCAGGCTCGCCATGTCCTCCTCCGGCGTGCCGAGCCCGTGTTCGTCGCCGCGCATCAGGATGTCGGTGCCGCCGTCCACCAGGACGACGGCGTCCACCTCGCCCAGATGCCCGAGGAGCGCGCGGTAGGCGGCTCGCAGGGGCGCCACACCCGTACGGGACAGCGCGTACACGGTGCTCGGCATCCCGTGCAGGTCCAGCCACTCGGCGAGGGTGCGCTCGGGGAAGTAGTCGCCCCGGAAGGCGGTGTCGGGGCCGACCGCCGCGACGTCCTGCTCCAGCCACACGTCGAGGCTCAGGCCGTACAGATCGGCGAAGGAGAGGTTGGCGAGATGGACCTCCTTGCCCGCCGACCGCAGAGCGAGGGCCAGCGGCAGTGCGGCGTAGACGTCGAAACCGCCGCCGGCACCGGCTATGAGCACACGCCGCGCGTCGCGCAGCCGTGTGAAGAACGGGGGTTGCTGGAGGGAGAACACCGGGGGAAGTTAGCAGGGTGGCGCAGGGGGCGCGCACGATTTACGCGGACCGGGCCACCGGCTACCGTACCGGTCAGTAACCGGACCGCACCGGGCCGGACCGGACCGCAGGAGGCCCTCATGCCGCAGCTCGAAGTCGACGGCGCCACGCTGACGTACGACGACGAGGGCCCCCGCGAGGGCGACGGTGTGCCGCTGGTGTTCGTCCACGGCTGGACCGCCGACCGCCACCGCTGGGACCACCAGGTCGCCCACTTCGCCCGGAAGCGGCGCGTGATCCGCCTCGACCTGCGCGGGCACGGCGAGAGCGCCGGCGCCGGGGTGCGCACGATCGAGGAGCTGGCGTCAGACGTGCTCGCCCTGCTCGATCACCTGGAGGTCGAGCGCTTCGTCCTGGTCGGCCACTCCATGGGCGGCATGATCTCCCAGACCATCACCCTCGCCCACCCCGAGCGGGTGGAACGCCTGGTGCTGGTCAACTCCATCGGCCGCATGACCTACAGCCGTGGCCGGGGCCTGCTGATGGCGGTCTCCACCCGCGTCCCCTTCAAGCTGTTCGTCGCCGCCAACATCCAGCGCGCCTTCGCGCCCGGCTACCCCCGCGAGGAGATCCGGGAGTACATCCGCGCCTCCGCCGCCACCCCGCGCGAGGTCGTGAGGACCCTGTACGGCGCCATGCGCGCGTTCGACGTACTCGACCGCCTCGGCGAGATCAGCACGCCCGTCCTCCTCGTTCACGGCTACCACGACATCCAACTGCCCGTCGCCCAGATGCTCCGTATGGCCAAGGCGTGTCAGGACGCCGAGGTGCGGATCCTGGACGCCGGCCACGAACTCCCGGTGGAGAAGCCCGCGGAGCTGACCGCCACCCTGGACCGCTTCCTCACCGGCTCCCGGGTCTGAGCCCGCCGCCGACCGAGGAGCCGAGGCCGCCGAGGGAGCGGAGCCACCGGGCCACCGCGTCGACCACCGCCCGGGTCCGCGACAGCCGGTCGATGTCCGCGGCCAGGGAGAGCGCCGCGCCCGTCCACGCGAAGCCGAAGGACCACACGGACAGCCACTCGCACAGGTAGAGAGGCGTGACCAGCCAGTCGTCGCCCACCCCGGTGGCCGCCGCCACGGCGGCCAGCGCCATGAAGACGAGGATCAGCACCCCGGCCACCCGATAGGGACGCCGCGCGTACGGCCGGTCCTTGATGCCGGGCGCCCGGTACATGGCGAGGCAGAACGCCGCCATCGCCGTCAACAGGGAGACGGCGAAGACCTGGTGGAACACGGAGACCGTCCGCTGTCCCGCGTCGCCTCCGGACCCCGGCGCGGTGGGGAAGAGGGCGACGCCCAGGGCGCAGGTGCCGGCGACGGTGCCCAGGATGTCGTTGAACCTGTCGAAGCGGTAGACGATCAGGAAGATCCCGAGCGCGCACAGCGCGCCGACGAAGATGTCACGGGTGCTCGTGTGGTACGCGCCGCTCATGGAACCGGGCCAGGAGTCCGCACCGGCCCGGCCGTCGATCCGCGCCGCGATCCAGTTGCCGGCCGGCAGCGCCAGGGGGAGCAGGACGCCGATGACCCCGACCCCCAGGCGCAGCCGCATGACCGTCCGCGCGTCCTGGTCCTTCTTCCGGGTCGCCGCCCCGCCCCGCGGGGGCTCGGCGGCGTCCCCGTCCGTCACGCCCACGGGCACCTCCTCACCGAAACGCGCGAGGCGAAGCCGTGCCCGCCACCGGACGATGTCCGGTATCCGTCGAACACAAACTCGAACGCAGGGCTGCGAGTCGGGCTCGTCAGCCGGTCAACTGCCCTTCCGCGGTGGCCAGTAGCTCCGTCACCCGCAGCGCGAACGCGGCGTCGCACGGATGCGGACGACCACTGCGGGCCGCCGCCAGCAGCGCGTCCCCCGCACGCACCAGAGCCGGTACGGGTCCTTCGTCGGTGGTGGGCAGCACGGCCGTCCCGGCCCTGCCGCGCAGCTCGACCGTGGCGCCGGAGGCCGCGGGAGGGGCGGTGAGGCTGAGGGTGAGCGTGCTGGACGCCCCGCCGGTGTGCAGGAGCACCAGGTGGACCGTGTCCCGGGGCCCCCGCACGGCGGCGGCCACCTTCTCCACGTCCCCGAGGACCGGCAGCAGCACGGACAGGGCGTGCGGGCCCACGTCCCACAGGCCGCCCTTCTCGCGCCGCCACGGCGAGTCGGCGAAGGGGCTGTCGCTCTCGTCGTCGAACAGCGACCCGAACCACTCCGCGCGGCCCGTGAACCAGCCCTCCCGGGCGGCCTGTTCGGTGATCCACGCGTCGATCGCGGTCTGGAACCGGGCGGTGAAGAAGACGACCGAGGCGACCCCGGTCTCCTCGACCGCCTCGACGACGGCCCGCCCCTGCTCGACGTCGATCGACAGCGGCTTGTCGAGGAGCAGATGACAGCCCGCCCGCGCCGCGCGCACCGCGAGCGGCGCCTGGACCGAGGGCGGCAGGGCCACGGCGACCGCGTCCACGTCCGCGAACAGGGCGTCGACGTCCTCGTACACGGGCAGGCCGCCGTGCCGGTCGGCGAGTTCCTCGGCGGCCTCCGGGCGCCTGCCCCACACCCCCGCGAACTCCAGCTCCTGGTGCGCGCTCAGCGCGGGGGCGTAGGCCATCTCGGCCCACGGTCCGGTTCCGAGCAGTCCTATACGCATGCTCCGGTCACTCCTTGTGCTTTGGGTGTCATGTCTATGTCCCTCAAAACCCTTCAGGGGCTTCGGGGCGGGGCGGGGCCGGGCGGGTCCGACGGCCGTCAGGGCAGCGCCTGTTCGGTCCAGATCGTCTTGCCGGTGGGGGAGTAGCGGGTGCCCCAGCGCTGGGTGAGCTGGGCGATGAGGTACAGGCCCCGGCCGCCCTCGTCGGTCGTGGCGGCGTACCGCAGATGGGGCGAGGTGTGACTGCTGTCGGTGACCTCGCAGATCAGCTGGCGGTCGTGGATGAGCCGGACCCGGATGGGGCCGCCGCCGTACCGGATGGCGTTGGTGACCAGCTCGCTGAGGATCA
Organism: Streptomyces sp. MB09-02B; assembly: GCF_033794485.1. Lineage (NCBI taxonomy): Bacteria > Bacillati > Actinomycetota > Actinomycetes > Kitasatosporales > Streptomycetaceae > Streptomyces > Streptomyces sp. MB09-02B. Next base: position 8,750 of record NZ_JARGEE010000153.1, on the reverse strand, counting down.
GCTCGGTGGTGAACTCCAGCTCCTCCAGGCCCCATGCGGCCAGCTGCCGGGTGGCCTCGGAGCGCGCCCGGCGGACCGCGGCCGGATCGTCGGGCACCTCCCACTCGACGACACGGCCCGCGTCCAGTGCCCGGGTGCGGGCGACGATCAGCGCGATGTCGTCGCTCGCCCGGCTCGGCGGCAACGCGTCGAGCACGGCCTCACAGGTGCCCTGCGGCGAGCTGTCGGCCCCCGTCAGGGCGGTGCGCAGCAGTTCGAGCCCGTCGTCGATGTCCCGCTCCCGGTCCTCGACGAGACCATCGGTGTACAGCACCATGCGGCTGCCCTCGGCGAGGTCCAGCTCGGCCGTCTCGAAGGGCAGCCCGCCGAGACCGAGCGGTGGGCCGGCCGGCACGTCGGGGAAGTCGACCGTGCCGTCGGGCCGGGCCACCGCGAGCGGCGGATGACCGGCGCGGGCCACGGTGCAGCGCCGTGAGACCGGGTCGTAGATCGCGTACAGGCAGGTCGCCCCGGTGATCGGGGCGTTGCCGTCGAGGACCGCCTCGTCCTGGTCGATCCGGCTGACCATCTCGTCCAGGAGCCCCAGGATCTCGTCCGGCGGCAGGTCCAGCGCGGTGAAGTTGTGGACCGCCGTGCGCAGCCGCCCCATCGTCGCCGCCGCGTGCAGACCGTGACCGACCACGTCGCCCACGACGACGGCGACCCGGGTGCCGGACAGCGGCAGCACGTCGAACCAGTCGCCGCCCACCCCGGCCTGGGCTGGCAGATAGCGGTAGGCGACATCCAGGGCGCTCTGCTCGGGCAGGGTGCGCGGCAGCAGGCTGCGCTGCAGGGTCTCGGCCATCGTGTGCTCGCGGGTGTAGCGGCGCGCGTTGTCGATGGAGACCGCCGCGCGCGCCACGAGCTCCTCGGCGAGCGCCAGCTCCTCCTGGTCGAACGGCTCGGGCTTCTCCGAGCGCCAGAAGGTGGCCACCCCCAACACCAGCTGGCCCACCCGCACCGGCACGGTGATCAGCGAGTGGATGCCGTACTCGACGACCTGGGCGGACCGTTCGACATCCTGCGCCTGCCAGCCGGGCGCCCGGCTGAGGTCGGCCACGAGGGTCGAGCTGCCGCTGTCGATACTGCGGGCCTGGGGCGAGGAGGGGACCAGGTCGATCCGCTCGCCCACCTTGTACAGCGGCGCGTCCTCGCGGATCCCGGTGCACGCCGTACGGCGCAGCGTGGTGGCCGTCTCGGGCTCGTCGCCGCTGAGTGCGGCCGGGGCCAGGTCCACGGTGACGAAGTCCGCGAACCTGGGGACCGCCACCTCCGCCAGTTCCTCGGCGGTACGGGTCACGTCCAGGCCGGTGCCGACGCCCACCCCGGCGTCGTAGAGCAGCCTCAGCCGCTCCCGCGCCGCCTCCGCGCGGCCCGAGAGGGCGCGCAGCTCGGTGGAGTCGCGGAGCGTGGCGACGCTGCCGGAGGGCTCGCCCTGGAGGTCGGTCGGCCGCTGGTTGACCGCGAGCAGCCGGTCGCCCACCAGGTGCACCTCGTCGTTGGCGATCCGGCCCGAGGCCAGCAGGTCCGCCATGTGCGCTTCGAGGCCCAGGGAGTGGACGTCCCTGCCCTCCGCGTCGGCGGGAAGGTCCAGCAGCCGGTGCGCCTCGTCGTTGGCGAGCAGCAGCCGGCCCCCGCCGCCGATGATGATCACGCCCTCCCGCACGGCGTGCAGCACCGCGTCGTGGTGCTCGTACATGCGGGTCATCTCCGACGGGCCGAGCCCGTGGGTCTGCCGCAGCAGCCGTTTGCTGACGAGCGCCGTGCCCGCCGTGGCCAGGGCGAGGGCCGCCGCGGCGGCGGCCAGCACGAGGGGCAACTGCTCCTCGGCGACCCCGCCCACGTTCTCGGTGGTGATCCCGGCCGACACCAGGCCCACCACGTTGCCGTCCGGGTCCTTGACCGGCACCACGGCCTGGACCAGCGGGCCGAGGGTGCCGTCCACCTCCTCGGTGAAGGACTCGCCCTTCAGCGCGGGCTCGACGGTGCCGACGAACTGCTTGCCGATGCGGTCCGTCTTCGGATGGGTGTAGCGGATCCCGTCGGTGTTCATCACGACGATGAAGTCCACCCCGGACTGCACCCTCGCGGCCTCGGCCCTCGGCTGGAGCACCTCCGTCGGATCGGGGGCGCTCAGCGCCTCCCGGGTCCCCGGCGCGTTGGCGAACGTCTCCGCCACCGCGAGCGAACGGTTGTGCGCCTCCTTGGAGCTGTCGTGCCGCACCTGGAGGACCAGCGCCACCACGGCCGACACGACCAGTACCAGCACGATCACGACCTGCAGCAGGAACACCTGCCCGGCGACGCTGCGCCCGCTCAGCGCCGAGCGCAGCCCCGAGAGCGGGCCCCAGCCATGTCCCGGCTCCCGACTCGCGCCGCCGTCCGATCCATGCGGTACCCGCCGGGCACGGTCGTCCCGACCCCGCGCAGGCCGGCTCTGGGGACGGCGGGTCGACTGAGAGCGAGATCGACCCAGGAGACGGACCATGTGCCCATGTCTACACTGCCCCGCGCCCGGAGGCGAGAGGGGGTCGTGCGCCGCCCTTGCCGATGCCGTGGGCAACTCGCTCGGGAGAGCGCTTGCTACCGCTTTGACCATGTGTGATGCCCTGCTACCTGTCAGGTTCCTGTGAATCTGGGAGGCGTTTGAACACATCGGGGTCCGGCTCCGTATATGGCTGGGGTTCTCCATGCCCGGACCAGACCACGACGTTGTAGGAGCTATCCGTGGGACGCACCACCAGGCGCAGACGCCCATCCGGAGCACGGCGCGCGACCTCTGCCGCGATCGCGCTGATCCTGGGCGGAGGCGGCCTCGTGGCCGTCAACGTCTACGCGTCGGCCACCGAGGACGGTTCGCCGGACGACCGGGTCGAGCAGGTCAACTCCGCCGCCGGCACTATCGACTGCCCGGACGTCGGCAGCGAGCTGACGGAGGTGCCCGCCGGGGCGCGGGAGGGTGTCGACAAGGAACTCGCCGCCCTGGACCAGCAGATAGCCGAGGCCTACCAGCGGCTGCAGAACTCCGTCCGGGCCCGACAGCAGGACAGCGGCTTCGCCGACGACGCGATCATGAGCCCGCTGAGGGAGAAGCGGGCGGCGACGGTCGAGCGGATCGCGATCGCCATCGACCGCGTCGGGGACCGCCCCGAGGGTCTCAACTCCCTCGCCGCCTGCGAACTGCGTCCCGCCGAGAATCAGAACACCGGTCAGGACGGCGGAGAACAGGACGGTGGAGTCCAGGGCGGCGACGGCCGGAACCAGGGCGGCCAGGGCGAGCAGGGGCAGCAGGGCAACGGTGGTCAGGCCGGCAACGGGCCGGTGGCCGCGGACTACGCCGACATCAGGTCCGTCCAGCCCAACGCAGCGAACGGCGGCGGGCAGAGCGGCTCGACCGGCTCCTTCAGCACCGACTGCGGTGTGAACGCGAACGGCGTCTTCAACTCGGACAACGTCATCGTCGCCCCCGGTGTCTCCAACGGCGCGCACCACTTCCACGACTACGTCGGCAACCAGGGCAACAACGCGTTCGCCGGCGACGAGGACCTCGCCGCCGCCGACACCAGCTGTGAGAACCAGGGCGACAGGTCGTCGTACTTCTGGCCCGTGATCCGTCTGCAGAACGGCACCGCCGAGCAGGACGCCAACTCGCCCGGCGGCGGCATCGAGGGCAACGCCGGTGAGATCGTGACGCCCAAGGAGGTCACGATGACCTTCGTCGGCAGCCCGCGGGGCGAGGTCGTGGAGATGCCGCGGCTGCTGCGCATCATCACGGGTGACGCCAAGGCCTTCATCAACGGCCCGGCCAACGCCAACGCGTCCTGGAGCTGCACCGGCTTCGAGGACCGGCAGCTGAAGGACAAGTACCCGCTCTGCCCCTCCGGCAGCGACGTCGTCCGCACCTTCAAGTTCCAGAGCTGCTGGGACGGGCGCAACATCGACAGCGCCAACCACCGCACCCACGTGGCCTTCGCCGCCGCGGACGGCGGCTGCGCGGCCGGGTTCGAGGCCATCCCGCAGCTGGTCCAGCGCATCGTCTACGACGTCGACGCCCCGAGCCTCCGGGACGGCGGACGTACGACCCCGCTGTTCGCCGTGGACTCCTTCCCCGAACAGCTCCACAAGGCCGTCACCGACCACGGCGACTTCATCAACGTCTTCGACGAGGACCTGATGCGGGCGATGGTGGACTGCATCAACGACGGCCGCGAGTGCGACGCGGCCGACCTCGGCGGCGACCAGGGCGGCGGTGGCGGCGACCAGGGCGACGGTGACGACCAAGGGAACGGTGGCGACCAGGGCGGCGACGCCGGCCAGGGCGACGACCAGGGACAAGGCCAGGGCCAGGACGACGGTCAGGGCCAGGGCCAGGGCCAGGATCAGGAGCAGCCGGGCAACGGTCAGGACGAGGGTGCTGACCAGGGACAGGACCAGGACGAGAACGCGGCCGAGCCCTCCGAGGCCGCCCAGGCACCCGGCGGCGCGGGCGACCAGGCGAACCAGGGCGGCGACAGGGAGCCCCAGGTCCTCGGCTCGGTGAAGGCGACCCAGCGCGGCAACCCCGCCGCCGACGACAAGGGCGGCGAGGGCGAACAGGCCGACAAGGGGGGCGGCGGCGGCGAGGTCGTGGACGACGCCGGGGACGACGGCGACGCGGTCGCGGCGCCTGGGCAGACGCCTGCGGCGAACGCGCCGTCGGCCGCCGGGCAGCCCGGCGCACAGGGATCCGGGTCGGCGTCGGGCAGCCTAGCCGAGACCGGTTCGCAGCTGTGGCCCGCGATGATCGGCGGCGTGGCCGTGCTGGCCGGTGTCGTACTGCTCCGCCGGGTCAGGCGCGGCACCTACTGATCCCGTACGGCCACCTGGATGCGATCCCCCTGCTCCGCCAACCTTGTTGGTCTGAGCGGGACTTGATCCTGCATCAGCTGACGGGGCGGGGCGGAGCATGGCGAAGGGCTGGGCTCGGCGGCTGCGGCTGTGGCTGCGGCTGCCTCCGGGCGACGTGGCGGCGGCCGCCGTGCTGCTCGTGGCCATGACGGCCGTACGGCTCGGCGCGGGAGACGACCCGGACGCCTCCCCGCCCGTCGTCCTGGCCCTCGGGGCGGTGATCGCCGGAGGCCTGGCGGTCCGGCGCCGCGTCCCGCTCGCCGGGTACGCGGTGGGCACGGCGGGGCTCGTCGTCGAGGCCCTGTGGGTGGTGGCCGTGATCGACTGGCAGCCGTGGTGGGGGCCGGTGTCCTGGCGCAAGCCGGTCGCGTTCGGGGTGTCCTTCGGGCTGCTGGTGTGGTCCGTGGTCTGGATCACGCGTCAGCTGCCCGCGCGCTGGTGGGTGTGGGTCCCGGCCGGCCTGATCGTCGCCGTCGCCGTCTGCGAGGTCGGGCTCATCACCGCCCAGCGCTGGCGCGGCGTCGCCTCCCACTTCAACCAGGCCACGGACACCGACTCGGCGATCTGGTCCGTGATCGGCACCCTGATCCTGCCGCTGATCCTCGGCCTGGTGTGGCTGTTCGTCGCCGCGCTGGGTGGTTCGACGGCGGCGGAAGCTCCCGCGTGGCCACGCTCACGGGGCTGGGGGCCGTGCCGGTGGCCGGGTACATCGGCATGGGCATGGCCGCCATCGGGGAGGCCGCCTTCGACGACACCGGACGTGTGCCGCGCGACGTGCTGTTCGGGGCGGCGGGCAGCGTGAAGCTCGCCCATGCCGTCGGGCTGCACGGCATCCGACTCCTCGCCGTCCTCGCGATCCTGTGCGAGGCGGGCCGACTGCCGCCCCGTCGGGCCGGGCGGGTCATGGCCATGGCGGCACTCGGCTACGCCGCCGTCTTCTGGGCGGTCACCGCGACCGCCTACGCAGGCCGCGGCCCGTACGACCCGACCGCGCCCTACGGGATCCTGCTGGCGGCGGGTGCCCTCACGACGGGCACGGCGGCCGCCGTCGTCCTCGCGCAGGCGTCCCCCGCCCGCCGAGCACCCTCCGCCGCCCCGGCCGTGGAGAACAGGTCGCCCGCCGGGCGAACCGGAACGTGACCCGGGTGCGTCAACCAGCTGTGGGGCCTGTACTTTTCACGCACCGACCAGGGGTGCGACCGACGCTTTCGCGCCACCTCTCGAGCCATGGTCACGAAGTGAAATCGATCTCCGCCAGCGCCCGAGAATCGTCTGTCCTGGCATCGAGTTTCGGCCGTACACTGACAATTCGTAAGCATGCGGGTGGAGTTGACGGGGGGATCCGAGATGTCCGGGGATCAGTACGGTGTAAGAGACCAGGACGGGTGGAGTCACAGCTACGTCGTGCCGCCGATGCCGTCGGCGCCGCCCCCCGGCCCCGCTGACGGCTGGCGGGCCGTCGGGGTGGGCCTGCTGAACCTCAGCGGCCTGGGCCTCGGCTACGCGCTGATGCGCCGCCCGCTCCTGACCCTGCTGTGCTGGGCGGCCACCGGACTGCTGCTCTTCTCGGTGCTGCCGGCCGACCCCGACGGAGTCCCGGGCGCCACCCTCACCGTCTACGGCCTCTTCCTTCTCCTCGCGGCGGCCCACGGCGCCTTCCTGGGCCTGCGCAACCGCCTGGTGTGGCCCGCGAAGTCCCCGCTGGCCATCGCGCTCGGCGTCCTCCTGCTCGGCGTACCGGTCGCGAGCGGACTGCTGTACGAGACCGCGCGGAAGGAAGCCGTCGAGGAGATGCTCCTGGACCGGCTGGAGAAGGCCGACGAGCTCGTCGACAAGGCCTCCGGCGAGTCCTTCTCGACGACCCAGTCCGAGTACCGCAGGGCTCTGGCCGCCTACGACGACCTCACCACCGACCACCCCGACTCCCGGGCGGCCGAGAAGGTCCCGGACCGGCTGAAGACCTTCTACACGACCGTCGGCGCCCCCTACGAGCAGCAGGAGTACTGCGAGGCGGTCGCTCCCCTCGAATACCTGCGTACGGTTCCGCGGACCGTGAGCAAGCAGGACCTCGGCTCGCTGGCCGCCTGGCCCGACGACCGGCTCGCCACCTCGCTGTACGAATGCGCCTCCGACAGCCTGGCGGCCGACACCGCGGGCTGGCAGGACCAGTTCGGCGACCTCCTCACCACGTTCCCCGACTCCGATCAGGCGGCGAAGGTCGAACCCGACGTCAAGGCGGCCGTCGACAAGGCGGTCAAGGCCGTCGGCGGCGACGACCCGTGCACCGCCGTGGACCAGCTGGAGACGCTCGGCTCCCAGGTCAAGGCGTTGCCGGGGGAGAAGGCCGGGGTGGCCGACGCCCTGGCCGCCGCCGCCGGAAAGGCCGAGGACTCGGCCTCCGCCGGTGTCTACACCTGCGGCGTCGACCAGTACAAGGACGGCGAATTCGCCGAGGCGGTGACGTCGATGAACGACTTCGTCGACGCCCACAAGAACCACAAGAACGCGCCGCGCGCCAAGAAGATAGCGATCGCCGCCGAGATCGCGCAGGAGGTCCCGGAGGCGGGCAAGAAGCTGCCCACCACCCGGACCGGCGGCAGCATCTCCGTCACGGTCAAGAACGACAGCCCCGACGAGATCCAGGTCATGTACACCGGCCCGGTGACCGGCACCTTCACCCTGAAGGGCTGCTCCACCTGCACCAGCTACGACTGGAGCAGCACCCTGGTGTCCAGCTTCAAGCCGTGCAGCGGCAACGACAAGTACCCGCAGCGCACCATCAGCCTGCCGGTCGGCACCACGTACTTCCTGCACAAGCCGAAGGGCGACAACGCCTCCAGCGCCGCCTCCGACACGGCCAAACTGGAGTCCGGCTACATCTACACAGAGTGCGCCTACGTGACCTCGGGCTACGGCCTGAACTCCTGACGCGCCCCCGGGCACGGTGACCGAGGGCCGCGGCGGCTCAGCCCCTGCGGCCCTCCAGCCACCCGGCGACCTCGTCCAGGTCCTTCGCGATCGCCTTGCGCACGGCTCGAGCACCCACGGGGCCCATGACCCGGGCGAGCAGACCCGCGACGGAGCCGGTCGGCCGGGCGGAGAACGTCATCACGATCGTCGTCGACCCCGGCCCGTCGGCCCGCAGCACCCACTCCGAGACATAGCGGGAGCCGTGCGACTCGGCCTCCACCACATAGCGCTCGGGCGGCTCGCTGACGGTCACCCACATCTCCTCGGTGGCGTCCTTGCCGAACATCCGACGGGTCTCCCGCCACCGCGTGCCCACCCCGAAGCCCCCGTCCGTGAGGACCTCGACCCTCGTGACACCGCTGAGCATCCGATCCATACCGCCGAGGTCCGTCAGGGCCTCCCACACCCGGCCCTGGGAAGCGGCCACCCGTCGCTCGACGACGACACTTCTGCTGGTCATGCCTCCCATGAAAGCACCGGGCACGGACGTCCGCCCCAGGACGGCCACCGTGCCGGCGCCCGCCCCGGCCGGCGCGCCAGGTTCCGTAACCAGGGTGCGTAGTTCTACGGACGCCCGCGCGGGAGGCGTTCTGGAAGGCTCGGATCTTCAGGTGCGGCCGGGATCGGTGCGGCCGCATGGAAGGGATCCGGCCCTGGGTATCCCTCCTCCACGCGTTCGACCACGACACCCCGCCGCCCCGCCCCACGGCCCCGTGGGGCGATCCGGCTCCGCCGCCGCACCCCGTCCGCCACGACCGAGGAGAACCCGATGACCGAACGCCCCGAGGGTGCGCCGGCACAGCCGCAACCGCAGGACCAGCCGTCCGCGTCCCCGTCGGCGCCCCCGCCCGGGC
>NZ_JARGEE010000152.1:16755-19446 GCF_033794485.1 Streptomyces sp. MB09-02B | reverse complement strand
GTACCAGTCCGGGCAGGGCAGGCGTCGTGGCTCCGCCTCGCCCGACCCCTCCGCCGCCGAGTCCGCGTCCGCCTCCGCTTCGGCGTCCGGGGCCGCCGAGCCGTCCGGCAAGGCGGCGCCGCCCAAGGGGGGCAAGGGCAAGGGCGAGGGGAAGGGGGAGCGGCCGGAGAAGCCCGAGCCGCCCAAGGACGAGCCGACTCCCACGCCGACGGTGGAGCAGCCCGAGCCGGAACCGACGAAGCCGGTGGAGCCCCCGCCGTCGCCGGAGCCGTCGGCCGAGCCGTCGTCGTCCGCGCACGAGCAGGGGGCGCAGCTGATGGAACGGGAGCCGGCGCCGCAGGCGGGCAACACGGCGTAGGTCTCCGAACAGGGCGTAGGCCTCCGAACACGGCGTAGGCCTCCGGTGGTTGGGCCGGAGGGGCGTCCGGGGGAGGGAGGGCGTCGGTCGGTGTGGACGACCGTGCGCTCCGGTGGGGAACGTGGTGGGGAACATTGGGGAACGCGGCGGACTCCGCTGAGGCACGGCGCCCCCTGTGCGGCTGCGGCCCTGTGACCAATCGCATGGCCCCCGGCGCCCGCACGTGATCCGGCCGCAGACCGTGCCAGGGCCCTCCACCTGCATCCCGCTGAATCTCCCGCGCTGCACCTGACCTGCGAATATCCGCTCAGTTTGCCTTGAGGGGTGGTGGGTGCGTATGGTGGTAGATCGTTTGATCCCATTTGCCCGGCGCCACCACAGAGCGCGCCGTGTGGCGCGTACTCTCCCTTGCCGTGGCGGACCGCATAGAGGCGGTCGTGTGCGAATCACGGAGTTGACGGGCGCGTGCCGACGAGACTCCGGAAGGTTTCGCATACGCATGTCCATTTCCAGTACTGATCACGTTGTCGTGCCCGAGAACGGCGAGAACGACTCCGTCGAGACGGCGGCCCCCGAGGCCACCTTCGCGGACCTCGGTCTCCCCGAGGGCGTCGTGCGCAAGCTCGCGCAGAACGGCGTGACCACCCCCTTCCCGATCCAGGCCGCGACCATCCCGGACGCCCTGGCCGGCAAGGACATCCTCGGCCGAGGCCGCACCGGCTCCGGCAAGACCCTCTCCTTCGGTCTGCCGACCCTGGCGACGCTCGCCGGCGGCCGCACCGAGAAGCACAAGCCGCGCGCCGTCATCCTCACCCCGACCCGTGAGCTCGCGATGCAGGTCGCGGACGCGCTCCAGCCGTACGGCGACGTCCTCGGCCTCAAGATGAAGGTCGTCTGCGGCGGTACGTCGATGGGCAACCAGATCTACGCCCTGGAGCGCGGCGTCGACATCCTCGTCGCCACCCCCGGCCGTCTCCGCGACATCATCAACCGCGGTGCCTGCTCGCTCGAGAACGTCCAGATCGCCGTCCTCGACGAGGCCGACCAGATGTCGGACCTGGGCTTCCTGCCCGAGGTCACCGAGCTGCTCGACCAGGTCCCGGCCGGCGGCCAGCGGATGCTGTTCTCCGCGACCATGGAGAACGAGATCTCCACGCTGGTCAAGCGCTACCTGAGCAACCCGGTCACGCACGAGGTCGACAGCGCCCAGGGCAACGTCACGACCATGTCGCACCACATCCTGATCGTGAAGCCCAAGGACAAGGCGCCGGTCACCGCCGCGATCGCCTCCCGCAAGGGCCGCACCATCATCTTCGTCCGCACCCAGCTCGGTGCAGACCGTATCGCCGAGCAGCTGTGCGACTCCGGCGTGAAGGCCGACGCGCTGCACGGCGGTATGACGCAGGGCGCGCGTACCCGGGTGCTGGAGGACTTCAAGAAGGGCTACGTCAACGCGCTCGTCGCGACCGACGTCGCCGCCCGGGGCATCCACGTCGACGGCATCGACCTGGTGCTCAACGTGGACCCCGCCGGGGACCACAAGGACTACCTGCACCGGGCCGGCCGTACGGCGCGTGCCGGGCGTACGGGCACCGTCGTGTCCCTCTCCCTGCCGCACCAGCGCCGCCAGATCTTCCGGCTGATGGAGGACGCGGGCGTCGACGCCGGGCGTCACATCATCCAGGGTGGTTCGACGTTCGACCCCGAGGTCGCCGAGATCACGGGCGCCCGGTCGATGACCGAGGTCCAGGCCGAGTCCGCCGGCAACGCCGCGCAGCAGGCCGAGCGTGACGTCGCTCACCTCACCAAGCAGTTGGAGCGGGCCACGCGCCGCGCCGGCGAGCTGCGCGAGGAGGCCGACCGGCTGACCGCGCGTGCCGCCCGGGAGCGGGGCGAGGACCCGGAGGCCGCTGTCGCGGCCGCAGCCGCCGAGGCCTCGGAGACCGCCGTCGCCGCCGTCGAGGCGGACGGCACGGCGTCGGTCGAGGCCCCGGTCGCGCTCGTCGAGGAGCCGGTGCACGAGCGTCCGGCGTACGAGCGCTCCTCGTACGACCAGCCGCGTCAGCGCCGCGAGGAGCGGGGCAACGGGCACGGCGGCTACGAGCGTCGTGACAACGACCGCGGCGACCGTGGCGGGTTCCGCCGCGACGACCGGCGCGACGGTGAGCGTGGTGGCTTCGACCGTCGTGACGACCGTCGTGACGGCGACCGTGGTGGTCGTTCCTTCGAGCGTCGTGACAACGACCGTGGTGGCTTCCGTCGGGACAACGACCGTGGCGGCCGCTCCTTCGAGCGTCGTGACAACGACCGTGGCGGGTTCCGCCGCGACAAGC
>NZ_JARGEE010000152.1:0-16657 GCF_033794485.1 Streptomyces sp. MB09-02B | reverse complement strand
CGACCGCGGTGGGGTCGAGCGTCGTGACGGTGAGCGCGGTGGTCGTTCCTTCGAGCGTCGTGACAACGACCGTGGCGGGTTCCGCCGCGACAACGACCGCGGTGGGGTCGAGCGTCGTGACGGTGAGCGCGGTGGTCGTTCCTTCGAGCGTCGTGACAACGACCGTGGCGGGTTCCGCCGCGACAACGACCGTGGTGGCCGCTCCTTCGAGCGTCGTGACGAGCGTGGCGGGCACCGGGGCAGCGACCGTCCCTTCAACCGCGACCGCCAGGGCGACCGTCCGGGCTTCCGGTCCGGCGGCCACGAGCGCCCGTACGGCCGTCGTGACGACCACCGTGGCAGCGGCACCGGCACCGGCACCGGCTCCTCCTTCGGCCGCCGTGACGACAAGCCGCGCTGGAAGCGCAACGGCTGACGCCGACTGAGCAAAGCCGCAGGGCCCGTACGACTCCGGTCGTACGGGCCCTTCCGCTGTCCCTCCCCCTTCCCGCCGGTTTTCGGCCATCGTGTGGCGCATGTCACGTCCCTGGGGAGGGAATTGCTGGGGGCATGACAGATGACGACATAGCCCGTGGGGCAGCCGGGGCTTCGGCTCCGGACTCTGTGTCGGTCTCGGTGTCCGACGAGGAACGGCTCGCCCAACTGGGCTACACGCAGGTCCTCGCCCGCCGTATGTCCGCGTTCTCCAACTACGCGGTCTCCTTCACGATCATCTCGGTCCTGTCCGGCTGTATGACCCTCTACCTCTTCGGCATGAACACCGGCGGGCCCGCGGTGATCACCTGGGGCTGGGTCGCGGTCGGTCTGATGACGCTCTTCGTGGGTCTGGCCATGGCCGAGATCTGCTCGGCCTACCCGACCTCCGCCGGCCTGTACTTCTGGGCGCACCGACTGGCGCCGGAGCGCAGCGCGGCGGCCTGGGCGTGGTTCACGGGCTGGTTCAACGTGCTCGGCCAGGTGGCCGTGACCGCCGGCATCGACTTCGGCGCGGCGTCGTTCCTCGCGGCGTACCTGAACCTGGAGTTCGGCTTCGAGGTGACTCCGGGCCGGACGATCCTCCTCTTCGCCGCGATCCTGCTGCTGCACGGCCTGCTGAACACCTTCGGCGTCCGGATCGTCGGTCTGCTGAACAACATCAGCGTGTGGTGGCACGTGGTGGGCGTGGTCGTCATCGTGGGCGCGCTCGTCATCGTCCCGGACAGCCATCGGTCGGCGTCCTTCGTGTTCACCGAGTTCGTCAACGAGACGGGCTGGAGCAGCGGGCTGTACGTGGTGCTGCTGGGGCTGCTGATGGCGCAGTACACCTTCACCGGGTACGACGCCTCGGCCCATATGACCGAGGAGACGCACGACGCGTCGACGGCCGGCCCCAAGGGCATCGTCCAGTCCATCTGGACGTCCTGGGTCGCGGGCTTCGTCCTCCTCCTCGGCTTCACCTTCGCCATCCAGTCCTACGACGGCGCGCGCGAGTCGGCGACCGGGGTGCCGCCCGCGCAGATCCTGCTGGACGCGCTCGGCGCGACCGGCGGCAAACTGCTCCTCCTCGTCATCATCGGCGCGCAGCTCTTCTGCGGCATGGCCTCGGTCACCGCCAACAGCCGCATGATCTACGCCTTCTCGCGCGACGGCGCCCTCCCGTTCTCACACGTCTGGCACACGGTCAGCCCCCGTACGCGCACCCCCGTGGCGGCGGTGTGGCTGGCGGCGGGCGGCGCGCTCGTCCTCGGCCTCCCCTACCTGATCAATGTCACGGCGTACGCCGCCGTCACCTCCATCGCGGTGATCGGCCTCTACATCGCGTACGTCATCCCGACCCTGCTGCGGCTGCGCAAGGGCGACGCGTTCGAACGCGGGCCCTGGCATCTGGGGCGCTGGTCGCGGGTGATCGGCCTGATCGCGGTGGTCTGGGTGCTCTTCATCACCGTCCTGTTCATGCTCCCCCAGCTGTCCCCGGTCACCTGGGAGAACTTCAACTACGCCCCCGTCGCCGTGCTGGTGGTGCTGGGCTTCGCGGCACTGTGGTGGGCCGTCTCCGCCCGCCACTGGTTCCTCGACCCCGAGCACGAGCGCAGTGTGGCGCGGGAGGCGGCACGGAAGGGGGCGCCGGAGCCGCTCGACCCGTGATCCTGTGATCCCGTGACCCTGTGACTGAGTGACTCCGTGATCCCGTGATCCCGTGGTCTTTTGATTTCGTGGCCGGGCCCGGGCCCGGGGGACCGAGCTCCTGCCGCTCGCCGCTGCGGCTCGCCGCCGTTCCGGGGCAGGGGGGTGGGTCCCGGCCCGGCCAACTCGCCCGACTTCCGCCGATCTTCCGCCCGTTCTGTTCTGCGGCGGACCTTTTTACGGCCCTCCGACGCGGCCGGGTACCGATACCCGATCGGACTCCCGGCCGCGTCCGGCTATGCTCGGGGAGGCAACATCGCCTGGGCCCTTAGCTCAATTGGCAGAGCAGTGGACTTTTAATCCATTGGTTGTGGGTTCGAGTCCCACAGGGCCTACGGGTGCGGGGGAGGGGGTACCCCCTCTGACCTGCGGCGCAGCGTCCGAGTCGACTTCGGTCGGGTCGGGCGCTGTGGCGTTTTCGGGGCTCTGCGTGAGCGATGCGTGAGCGGATGTTCGGGGTTGCACGCCAGGCGAGGTCTGCGCGGTAGTTGGTCGGGGGCTTCGTGGCTGCCGACACGCCGGTGACCAAGCGCTTCCGCGGGGCTCACTGGATCTACGGTATGAGCGCGAGACGCACACAGCGGTGGTGGCAAGGGGGCGGTCATGGACGCATCTGGGGAGACGCTCGTCGTACTGACTGCGCTGCCACTGGAGTACAAGGCGGTGCGTCGGCTCTTGGAGGGGCTGGAGAGGGTCGACCAAGCGGGAACGGTGTTCGAGCGAGGCCGGCTCGCGGGTACGCCCTGGACGGTCTATCTGGCTGCCACCGGGCCGGGAAACGACTCGGCGGCGGTGATCACCGAGCGGGCCATCAATTTCGTGCGTCCCCAGGCTGTCTTCTTCGTTGGTATCGCGGGATCACTCAAGTCCGACGTCTCCCGAGGGGACGTGGTGGTGGCTCTTGAGGTGTATGCGTATCACGGGGGCAAGGAGAGCCCGGAAGGGTTCAAGGGACGCCCGCGCAGTTGGGAGACCTCCCATCCGCTCCAGCAGGTGGCCATGTACGTCCACAGCGTGGATGACTGGCGGGGAGTGCTGCCGGAAGCGGAACGACATACCGCCAAGGTGCACTTCAAGCCGATCGCGGCGGGTGACCTCTTGCTGGATGCTCCGGCCGAGTCGCCGTCCCGAGTCCACTTGGACCGGAACTACAACGACGCTGTCGCCGTGGAGATGGAAGGCGCGGGATTCGCCAATGCCGCCAGCAAGGCCGGAATTCCCTTCCTCCTGGTCCGCGGGATCAGCGACCTGGCGAACGGAACCAAACAGAGCACTGACGGTGCTGGCACGCAGGAAACAGCCGCGCAGCACGCCGCCGTCTTCCTGGCAGAGGTGATTGCGCAGTACAAGCCAGCGAATGCCGGGCCAGGCCCGACCTCGCCTGCTTCCGGGCAGCGTACGGACGAATTGATCTGGCAGCCCCTCGATCCGCCCGCTGGCTTGGCCTGGCACCGAGACCTCGTGCCGTCGAGCGCATACATGAGTGGTCCCGCTCTGCTGGAGATCCACTTGGCGCCCGTTTCTGCGACGAGCAGAGTCACCGCGACCCGCATGCAGCAGTTGGCTGACGAACTGGTGAACCTGGGGCGCCTGAACGGGTTGTTCTCGAACACAGAACGAGTCGAGATAGGCAGCAGTGCCGAGATGACGGTTGTCTCCGTTGCCGGCCGTGATGGACGATCCGCAGGACTGGCGATCACTCGATCCGGCCAGCGGAGTGCCTGGGAGTCTCTGCCGCATCCGGGGATGGCCTACGTGTCCCTCCCCTCGGGGAGTTCTGGCCGGAGGTCGACGGCCACCCGCTCGCGGCCGTGACGGCCCGCCAACTCCTCACCCACACCGCAGGGGTCCCGCTACGGGCCCAACTGAAGAACCTGTACGGCACCGATCCCCAGGACATCCGCGACGGCGTACTGCACGAAGCCCTGCACCGCCCGCCGGGCGAGGCCGTCGAGTACACCGACCGAGCCGCACTCATCCTCGGCTACCTCGCCGAACATCTCTCAGGCCAGAGCCTCGACCAGCTCTCCATGGAACGGACCTGGCAGCCCCTAGG
Organism: Streptomyces sp. MB09-02B; assembly: GCF_033794485.1. Taxonomy (NCBI): domain Bacteria; kingdom Bacillati; phylum Actinomycetota; class Actinomycetes; order Kitasatosporales; family Streptomycetaceae; genus Streptomyces; species Streptomyces sp. MB09-02B. Next base: position 12,438 of record NZ_JARGEE010000152.1, on the reverse strand, counting down.
CATGAACTCCACCCGCTTCGGCCCCCTACCCGCCGAGACGGCCGCCCGGTGCGCGCCCACCGAACTCGACCCGGACACCAACACCCACCTCAGGGGCACCGCCCACGACTTCTCCGCCCGCCTCCTCGGCGGCGTGTGCGGCATCGCCGGCGCCTTCACCGTCCTCGACGACCTCGCCCGCTTCCTGCGCTACATGTTGAACGACAACGCTGTCCCCGAGCGAGCGGGCTTCGGGTCTGCCTGGTCCGAGGCGTCGCTCAGCGTCCACACCGGCTCACTCGCCCCCGCACGTGGTCTGTTCTGGCACCCCGCCCCCGGTTCTGATTTCGCTGACGACATCTGGGTGCACTACGGCTTCACGGGAACCGGCATGTGGGCCTCACCCCGGCGCCAACGGTGGGCGTCTTGCTGGCGAACAAGCTCTACTACACCCGTGACCGCCAGCCCCTGACTGATGTCCGCAACACCTTCCGAGCACTTGCCTTCGGCTGAGCCTGTCGGTTGGAAGGACCAAGGCGAGGCCGACGCGTCGCGCAGGCGCCGTCCGCACCGCCCCCTGGACCAGTTCTGAGTAGTTACACAACAGATCTACGCCGATAAAAACGCTGGCTCGGGGCCTTATGCGACCCGGAGCCAGCGCTTCTCTATTTTCCTGTCAGTTCCACTTCACAATCCAGCGTCTGGGTGAACTCGCGACCGTCCTGACGGTAATCAAACCTACAGTAGCGAGCGCTCTCGCTTGGCAGGCTAGTGATTTTCAGTCTCGCGAGGTAGTAAATGTCGCTCGATGTGCGTGGGGCAACCTCGACGGTTTCGGTGGAGTAGTCTCGAAGCGTCTCGAATTTCGGAGTGAGATTGCTACCCTCTTTTGTGAGGAGAGCCAGTCCTTCGGTGTCTTCAAGATTGTATGCACCGTATTTCAGGACCTTCATACCCCGAGGTATCTCGACAATGGATACTCCAGTTATTTCGATCGGTTTGGCGGACTTGTTGGTGGGAACTGGAAGCGCGAACCACCAGGTATCCCCGACTTTCACATTTTCGCTTCCGACAGTACCGTTTTCCTGCGTGCCGCCTTCTAGAGCAGTCCCTTGGGACTGCTGCGGCTCCTGTGCGGAACACGCTGTGGCAAGAAGGAGAGAGGCCGCGAGGACGGCGAATCTACCAGGAATAGAACACGCCCGGCTTGCCGGAGACAGGACCATTCTTGCCCCAAATGTAGTGTCGAGAATGCGTTTGGTTTCCAGCTGTTATTCGCTGCTTGTGCTCTCGGTCGAGCTGAGTTGAGGCACCGAGTGCCACGAAGTCCACCGTCACTGCGGCCGAGAACTTCACGGTTCGCCCCTTTGACAACTGGAAGTATGCACCAGGCTCCACGTAGGCGCGATTCTTCTTGGGTGACTTCTTGAAATCATCGCCTCCATCCTTGGATGCGACATTCTTGCCATACTTTCCGGTTGCTCCGCCGGATGGTACCTTGTACTTGACTGGCAAGATTTCTTTGTGTGAGACGCTCTTTGCGCCGCACTTTATGGTCACCTTGACCTTCTTGTACTCGATCGGGACCTTCCACTGCTTTGCGAAGTAAGGGCCCTGGTTGGTGTATCCGGTTGAGTACCCGAAGGAGTTTCCGACGCTCTTTCCTCCTGTGATCTTGTATTTCCCTGTGGGTGAGGATACGGCAGCCTCGATGTTCGTCGTGACCTTCTCGTCGTAATCCACCGAAGCTTTGGCATCCCAGTAGGCGTGCCCCTCAGCTACCACGGTGTACTTGATCCACTTCTTGAGTGTCTTCTGCTTCCTTTCGCAGCCACCCATATATGGAGTGACCTTCATTCCGCTGACGTCTGTTCCATCCATGACATACGGGTTGTAGTCCTTCGGCGGGGCGCCAGCCGAGCTCTGCCATTCCGGCAGTGGGGCACTGCCTATGGTGTCGACTGTGTATTTGTCCTGAGTTGCGGCCCAGCTCGTAGCCGTAGCAAACTCGGACGGCTCCAACTCGTTCATGTCGTCGGGAGCCTGCGGCAGAAGTGAAGTCGCGTCGGGTGCTTCCTCTGCTGCTGCTGTTATAGAGGCTTGCATGGCGGCCGAGGCCGTCTCCGGCGCTGCGGTCGTGAAATTCGTACCCGACATGATCACACCGGTGGAAGTCACGCCGGTGGCCGTAGCAGTCACGTTCAAAGCACCACCGTTCGCTTCCACCACCTCCCGTACATCGGGAGGGAGCGTGGTCGGAATGGTGAAGGACCATGAACCGTCTGCACGCGTGGTGGTCTTCCCCAGAACAGGCAGAGTGGTGGTTTCACCCACCTCCTCGGGAATGAGGTCACCCGCTTCGATAACCACGTCTAGACCTGCGGCAGGCTGTCCGTCACCCTGCACGAAACGGCCGCTAGCGGTTTGGGCGTCCTGTGGCGCTGGTTCAGGCTCGGGGTCGGGGTCGGACACTGCCGCAGGCACGTCCGGATCGTCCGGAGGGCTGCCGAAGTAAGGGCGCTCACCTGTGGCGTCCGCCAGGCAGCCGGCTGTGTCGGCGAAGATTTGGCCGTAGATTCCGTTCGCGATCTCAGCGTTTGCGAGGGTCAGCCTGTCGGTTCCGGTGTAGCCCTTGATGGTTCCGGAGTAGTCCTCGGAACCCGTGCTTGTGTTGACGGTTCCCGGGCCCGGACTCCATGCCTGGCGCGCGTCTGTCAGGCCTGTGGCAATGACGGTCGGTGTGCCCAGAGTCACCCTCGTCACCCTGGGTGGGGCGCTCAGAGTCTCGCTCGACATGTAGGGCCAGGCCTGGATTTTACCGTCTGTCAGTGTGTAAATGTTTTTTCCGGCTGCCCATACATCATCGGCGGCCTTGATGGCCACCGCTCCTGCGCTTGTGGCGGATATCCGGACCGTCACCTCGGAGATCGTTCCGGCACCTGTCTCGGGATCACTCTGCGAGTAGACGGTGATCTCGCCGTTCTCGGTTTGACCGAACAGCAGCTTGCCGACCGCCCATACCTTCTGGAAGCTCTTCCAGTTCAGATCGTAGGTCTTTGCGGGTGCCAGCAAGGAGCCGCCCGAAGCGGTCTGATCCTTGTAGGACTTGAGAGTTCCTGAGGCGGTGATCTCGTAGATCACCCCACTGCCAGCCGAGAAGAGTCTACTGTCACCCGCTATGGTTGCGGTCATGTCCGTATCGAAAATGATGCCGTTGGCGTTCCCGCTCTTCGGCTCCCAGTCCAGGTACTTACGCAGCGTGCGAGGCACATTCTTGGAGGGCGATACAGGACCCGGGGGCGCCTCGAGAACGTAGGTTGCTACGCTAGACGGACATTCAGCGGCCACCGCAGGCGTGGCGCCGAGCACGGAGGGCGCGGATAGTGCGCCTCCCAACAAGAATGCCACGCACAGCACCCGGGGAAACTTCTTCGCTGCTTCTGTTGCTCGACCTTTTTGGCATAAATTCCCTCAAGTTGATATGGCGGTTGGGTAGGGAAAATGCATGGTGCAGACCTGAAGAAAGTGCGCGCCAGCAGCTCATCCGGAGTCACCATGCTGAGGCGACGTCACTTGTGTGAAGGATGTGCGGGTGAAGAGTGACTGGCGATCACAGAATCTACTCTGGGGGGCCGCACATCAGCAGGCTGTTGAGCAAACCTTGAGCTACTGAGATGCCGTCAACATCGGGGTGGGCGAGTCGAGTTCGGCAAGGACTGACGCTCGGGGGTGTGGCATCCTTCGCAAAGTTCCAGCAACCTCGGGGGGCTCATCCCTCTGTTGATTTGAAACGGTAGGTGTTCTGGGTCGTTGATCCCTGCGTGAGTGAACTGGTGCGGGATGCACGGCAGTTGTTGCGGTCGACGCAGGAGGCCCTTCGTTTGCGGGCGGTGGCCGCGCTGGTGGCGGGCCGTGGCCGTGAGGAGGTCGCGGCGGTGCTCCAGGTCTCGCTCAAGGCGGTGGACAACTGGTGGGCGAAATGGTTGGCCGGCGGGCGCGAAGCGCTCGAAGCCCAGCCGCGAGGACGCCGGGTCGGCGAACATCAGGTTCTCGATGCGGTCGAGCAGCAGGCGACCCGGCAGGCCGTACTCGATCACCGGCATTGCGAACTGGGGCTGGCGGGGCAGCTGTGGCAACGGGTTCTCAGTGAACGCGATGTCCGCGATCAGCACCAAGGGCCGGATGCACTTCATAGTGTTCACCGAGACCTCGACGCCGACGTGATGTGCCGCTTCCTGACCGGCTCGCGGGCACTTCGACCGCAAGGTGCACCTCGTTGTGGGCGGCCACTCCGCCCACCGCTCCCGCAAGGTCAGCGCCTGGCTCGCTGACCACCCCGACAGGATCGAACTGCATTTTCTGCCTGCGTACTCGCCCGAGCTCAACCCCGACGAGTTGGTCAAGGCCGACCTCAAGCGCAGCCTGCCCATGCACAACCGGGCCCGCGACCAAGCCCAACTCGCCGCCGAAAGCCGCCGCTTTTTCCACCGGCGCCAACGTCAGCCGCACATCGTCCGCGGCTAGTTCGGCGGCCCACACGTCCGCTACATCCTCGAATAGAACCCTTTGAGTTTCGGATCAATATGATCAGAGTGAAGTATTCAGGGAACTGCACCCCCCCGCAGCCGCGCGGCTATGCTCGCGGCTGCACCAACGCCCTCGTGCGTCTCATGCCCGTGCTGGGTCCTTGGTCACGGACGGGCCCGGTATGAACTGACCGCCCCATGTGGTCACCGTCTGCACGGCGTACAGGACTGCACCTCCCCCCGGCGGCCTCCGTCACAGGGGGTGTACCAGATGGCAGCTCTTCAACGTGAGCGATGCGTGAGCGGACGCTGTGGCATGAGCCGCCGTGTGGTGGATTGACTGTTACGGCGTACATGCTCTGACCAGGTGGTTCCGGACCCCGAAGCAGATTCCGGAACCACCCAACAAGATCACGCCAGGACTTTCAATCCGTTGGTTGTGGGTTCGAGTCCCACAGGGCCTACGGTTCGCGGGTGGGGGACACCACCTCTGACCTGCTACGCGGCGCCCGGGTCGGCTTCGGCCGGCTCGGGCGGCGTGGTGTTTTCTGATGTGGTGTCAGTGCGTCGGGGGCCAGAGCGCGCCGAGGACGATCCGGACCTGGTCGATCAGGTGGGGCGGGTCGAATCTGCCGGGATCGGTGAGGGCGACACGGCCGAAGTGCTCCGCGCAGGCGACGAGTGCGTGGGCGAGGACCCGTGGGTCGAGTGCCGGGCCGGGGCGGTCGGCCAGGCTGCGGTCGGCCAGGGTGCGGTCGATCCAGCCCTCGACGAGCGTCAGGAACCGTTCCCTGTCGGCCTCGATGCGGTCGCGGACGACCGGGGGCATGTTGCCCGGGGGCAGCAGGATCAGTCGCCAGGTGTCCGTGTCCTCGCGGAGCATCGCGGACATCCGGCGTACGGTCTCGGAGGCGAACGCAGCGGGGTCGCGCGGGCCCTCCTGTGTGCGGGGAACCGTCGCGAGGAGCCGTCCGAAGGCGCGCGCCTGCTGCCGGTCGAGCAGGGCGGTCAGCAGGGCGTCGAGGTTCTCGAAGGCGCCGTAGACCACGGACCGGGCGACAGCGGCCCTCTTGGCGATCGCGTCGATGGAGATCCGGTCGTAGCCGTCGCTCACGATCACGGCGAGGGCCGCGTCGAGGAGTTGCTCGCGGCGTTCCGTGATCGGGACGCGTGGGGCGTAGGGGCGTCGCTTGCGCGGCCTGTCTTCCGAAGAGGTGGACGCTGACACCTTGGCAGTTTACGACACTCGTGTCTTAATTTAAGACAGCACTGTCGTAATGGATGGGTGGCGGCTCTCGCCACGGGCGCGCGAGGACATGAGGAGCGGCTCCATGGCGAAGCAGAGGCGGAGCGACGTCGAGCCGCACGAGGATTACGGCTTCTTCGGCCCGGGCTCGGTGGTGTGGAAGGTCTGGAGCTATCCGACGGCGCCGACGGTGGGGTTTCAGCGGGCGGTGGTCGTGGAGGAGCTCGACCCGCCGTTGGTGGCCGCCGTCCACGCGACCCAGGGCATCTACCGCCGCTCCCGCACCCGCTATGACCGGACCCTGCGGTACTTCGCGATGGTGGCCTTCGCCGGTACACGCGAGGTGTGCCGGGCCGCCGACGTCCTGGTCAAGATCCATTCCAAGGCGGTCGGCGACCTGCCGTACGGAGGCGGCACCTACGACGCCAACGACCCCGCCTCGCAGCTGTGGATCCAGCTCACCGGCTGGCACTCCATCCTCTACGCGTACGAGAAGTACGGGCCCGGCAAGCTCACCGAGCGGGAGGAGCGGGAGTACTGGGAGGCCTGCGCGGTCGCCGCGGAACTGCAGACGTGCTCCCCCGACGACGTCCCGCGCAGCCGGGACGGCGTCCGGGCGTACTTCGAGCGGATGCGCCCGCAGCTGTCCGCCAGCCCGATCGCCCGTCAGGCCATGAACCACCTGCTGCGGAGCGAACTCGTCCTGCCGCCGGTGCCGCGCTGGGCGCAGCCGGTCAGCACGGCGGTCGCGAAGGCGCAGCGGATCGCCACGATCGCCACCATGCCGCGCTGGATGCGCGAGATGGCGGGGATCCGGCAGTCCCGCCTCCTCGACGCGCTCATCGTGCCCGTCATGAGAACGGCGTTCGCGCTCGCCCACCTCAGCCCCAGGGTCGAACTGCGCCTGCTGGCACGGCTCTCACCCTCCACGGTCCCGGTGATCGCGCCGGTGAAGCTCGGCGTCCCTCCCCGCAACCCCGAGGTACTGTCCCCCGCCGAGGCCCGCGCCCGCCACGGCTACGTCAAGCCCGTCGAAGCCCACCTGGACTTCCGGGCCCGCCAGGCGGCCCGTGTCTTCGACGCCGGCAAGGCGCCCAGCGACCAGGGGCTGATCGAGTCCCAGGAGATCCTGGGGCCGCTTGCGTGACCGGTCGTCATGCAGGAAGCGGCGTCAGACGCGCCGTGATGACGTACGAGACGACGACCGCGACGATCACCAGCGGCATGACGGTGATCCCCTGGGCCCCGATCAGCAGCGTGGCCAGCAGGACGGAGACCAGCGGGAGGCGCAGCATCGCGGCGCTCATCGCCCCGATCCCCATCGCGAACCCCGCGACCAGACTCAGTCCCGGCAGGTGGGAGCAGAGGATGCCGCCCGCCGCGCCCACGAACATCGCGGGAAAGATCGGGCCGCCTCGGAAAGCGCTGAGCGACGCGCAGTAGGCGAGGCCCTTGCACAGCACCAGCAGCGCCAGCGCGCCCACCGAGTACGTGGCACTGTGCCTGAGGAAGGGGTCCAGCGCCGTCTGCCCCGAATACAGCACGTCGGTCGCCGGTTTGCCGGTGCCCTCCGCGTAGCCGATCGCCAGTCCCGCCACGACCAGGCCGATGACGACCGTGGCCGGCACCCGGCGCCGCTCGACGCGCGCCCTGAGCCGGACGGCGAGCCACCGGATCCCCGCGGCCACCAGCGCGGCCGACACTCCGATGACGAGGGCCCAGCTGAACTCCGCCACCGTCGGGCGCACGGCGGCGGGCACGTCGGGCAGGACCAGGGAGTACGTGCCCAGCCCGGTCCAGGAACCCAGCCCGACGAAGACCAGCGCGCCGACGTCGGCGGCCAGCAGGCCGGGCACGAGCACCGTCGTCATCATCACCCCGCCCAGCCCGGAGGCCTCCATCAGGAGGAACGCCCCCAGCAGAGGCGACCCCAGCAGCGAGCTGACGGCCGCGAAACTCCCCGCCGCGCCCAACACCGCGCTCATCTGCTCCGGGGGATCGCGTCCGACCAGCCGTACGGCACCGGCGGCGAGCCCGCTGCCGAGTGCCAGGAGGGGTGCCTCGGGTCCGAGGACCGCGGCGCAGCAGAGCGTCGCCAGGGCGGCGAGGAAGATGCCGGGCAGCTCGACGGGCGGGGGTGCGCCGGTGGGGTGGAATCCGGCGGTCGGTTCATGACCGCCGTGCCCTGGCAGGTACCGGACCGTCAGACCCACCAGCAGTCCCCCGACGGCGAGCAGCGGCAGCGGCCACCAGGCCGGCGTTCCGTCGAACCCCAGTGACCTGGGAAGATCCGTGTAGAGCACGGGCTGGGCCTCGCCGACCAGTACGAGGAAACCGAACGCCGCGGCGGACACGGGTACGCCGATCAGCGCGGCCATCGCGAGAAGTGCCAGGTAGGCGCGGCTCCGGAGGAGCGCCATCGGATCCGGCGGCGCCCCGGCCCCGGCCCCGGTCGGGTCGACGGGCACGCACTCCACCTCCTCGCATCCCCTCGTCGCGTCGCCCTCCGACACGGCCACCTGACGCGAGCGGCACGGTCCCGAGCCTGGCACGCCGACCACCCACCGGCATGTCGTGACGGTCGCCGTCACGCTCAGGTGTGAACAACGCCGACTGTCTGGTGGCTGAATCTGCTCATACGGCCGTCCGACTGGGCCCGTCCGGGACCGCACGGGGCCTGTCCGGGGCCCGCTTGGGGCCGTCCGGGGGCCCGCCCGGGGCGGGGGCGCTCCTGCTTGATGGTTTCTGCTGGGGCGAGGTCTCGATCTCGGGTCGGCGAGGTCAGAGATGGACGCGCTGCGTTCGTGCGCGGAGCGGGGTGCGGCGTTGCTGATCGTCACGCACGGTACAGCCGCGAAGTCCTTCGCAGGGACCCTTACCTCACGGCTCGGGCGCATGCCTGACGGCGAACCCGTCCCGCCGGGGCGGGGAAGCGGGAACGCCCGTGTGTCCCTCGCGGTCGACCGGCTGAACCCCGCCGCCGCCCGCAGGGGCAGTGGGTAAGGAGGGGAGAGGGGGGAGCGGGGGAGAGCGGAGGGACGAGCGTGATCGAGGCGGAGTTGAAGGCCCGGGTGCGCGCGCCGGAGGCGGTCGCGCAGGCGCTCGACGAGCGGGCCGAGGCCAGGTCCGAGACGTACCAGGACACGTACTACGACCTGCCGGACGGCAGCCTGCGCGCGCGGGACGAGGAGTTGCGGCTGCGGTACCTCGCCGATCACGGCACGGGTGAGCGGCGCACGCTGCTCACCTTCAAGGCGGCGGCGGTGGACGACGCGTCCGGTTCCAAGCCCGAGTACGAGACAAGGGTCGGGGACTCCCGGATCGCGCACGCCATCCTGGAGCACCTCGGCTACGTACCGGCGATCGTGTTCGAGAAGCGCTGCCGCAGTCACGCGTTCGAGGCGTACGGCCGACCGATGCTCGCGACCCTCGTACGGGTCCCCGAGCTGGACGGCACGTTCCTGGAGATCGAGACCCTGGTGCAGGAGGAGGAGGTCGCCCTCGCCCTCGACGACATCCGCGCGGTGCTGGGGGAACTGGGCGTCTCCCCCGAGGACCTCACGCGTGAGCTCTACACGGACGCGGTGGCGGCGGCCCGCCGTACCCATGGCCCTGGGACACACACCTGAGGCCCGGAATCCTTGTCGGATTCCGGGCCTCAGGCCTTCAGTAGCGGGGACAGGATTTGAACCTGCGACCTCTGGGTTATGAGCCCAGCGAGCTACCGAGCTGCTCCACCCCGCGTCGTTGAAACCAGTGTACGCCATCCGCGGGACCCCGAGCACACGGTTAAACGGCGGCCGCCGTCCGACGGCCTCGCGGAGCTCCCGCTCAACCCAGCAGATGCCGGTTGGGCTCCTTCGCCCGCTCCTCGTACTCCGGCACCACGACCACCTCGGCACCCTCCGCCGACAGCACCGCGTTGCCCGCGGCCGCGTCCTCGACGAACGTGTCCGGCTCGCGCCAGGCCGTGACGACGCGGCGGACACCGGCGTCGAGGACGAGCCGGGCGCAGGGCGCGGGCCGGGAGGCGCGGCGGGCGCAGGGTTCGAGGCTGCTGTAGACCGTGGCGGTGGCGAGGCGCGGGTCGGCGGCGTCGAGCTTGGCGAGGGCGGCCTCCTCGGCGTGGACCACGGGGTCGTCGCCCTCGCGGGAGTGGCCGCGGGCCAGCTCCGTACCGTCGGCCGCGACCACGACCGCCCCCACGCTGAACGCGGTCCGCGAGGGCGGGCACGCGGCGGCCAGGGTGCAGGCGAGGTCGAGCCAGTGCCGGTCGGCGGGGGAGACGGCCGGGCCGGTGCCGGGGACGGTGGGGGCGTAGCGGATGAGGACGACGTCGCCGACGGGGCGGGTCTCCAGCAGCCGCAGCCGGCTCTTCGGCCCTCCGGGGTAGGCGCCCGTCCCGAAGAGCCGGGGCGCGTCCGCCTCGCCCACGAAGAGCGGTGCGACGGCCAGCTGCACCTCGTCCGCGAGCCCCTGCTGGAGCAGCTGGGTGTGGACCCGGCCGCCGCCCTCCACCATGAGGCGGCGCACGCCGCGTGCGTCCCCGAGGTGGTCCAGGACGGCCGTCCACTCCAGCTCGGGGCCGACGGAGACCACGGCCACGCCGTTCGGCCCCGTCGGAAGGCCCAGATCGTGCAGCCGTGCCGCGCCCTTGTCGGTCGTGTACACGACCTTCTCGCCGCCGGTGTGCCAGAACCGGGCCGTCGCGTCGAGGTCGCCGGACGCGCTGACCGTGACCTTCAGCGGATACTCCGGGAGCCCGGCGGCGACCCGGGCCGCGCGCCGCTCGGGGGAGTTGACCAGCAGCCGGGGGTTGTCGGTGCGCAGGGTGCCGGCGCCGATCAGAATGGCGTCGCTGGCCGCGCGCACCTCGTCGACCCGGTCGAAGTCGGCCGGGCCGGAGAGCAGCAGCCGCTCGGGCCCGGTGTCGTCCAGGAAGCCGTCGAGGGAGACGGCGGCGGACAACAGGACGTAGGGCTGGGGCATGGGACGCGCTCCCTTGGTTCAAGTTTTAAACAATAACTACACTGTACGTATGACGACCCGCTGGCTCACCCCCGACGAACAGCGTGCCTGGCGCGCCTACGTCGCCGCGAGTTCCCTCCTGGAGGACGCGCTCGACCGGCAGCTCCAGCAGGAGGCCGGCCTGCCGCACCTGTACTACTCGGTGCTGTCCGCCCTCTCCGAGGCGCCGGAGCGCCGGATGCGGATGACCGAGCTCGCCGAGCGCCTGAAGATCACGCGCAGTCGGCTGACCTATGTCGTGACCAGGCTGGAGAAGGACGGCGTGGTGCGGCGCGAGGACTGCCAGTGGGACAGGCGCGGCAGTGTCGCCGTGCTCACCGACGAGGGCATGACCCTGTTGGAGCGCACGGCTCCGGGCCATGTCCAGACGGTGCGCAGGGCCGTCTTCGACCATCTCAGCCCCGAGCAGATCGGCCAGTTCGAGGAGATCTGCGCGGCCATCGCGACGGCGATCCAGGGCGGGGACCCCCGGACGGCGCCCGGCTCGGACGACCTCCCGTGGCGCCGCCGCGCCTGCTCGTCGAGCCAGCAGGACGAGGGCAATCGCGAGTGACGGGTGAGGGCGGCCGTGCGTGACGGGTGAGGGCAACCGTGCGTGACGGCCGGGCGGGGCCACGCCTGTCAGGCGAGCGGGTCACACCTGTCAGGCGAGCGGGGTCACGCCTGTCGGCGGGGGCGGATCGCATGTGACGGGAATGTGACGTATCCCCAATCCGGTTGCTTGAAATTTGAAGCACGGGTTAGAGTCGCTGCGAGCGCTGTGCTTCAAAACTGAAGCACGGCGACATCCGCACCAGGACCGGAGAACCCGCATGCCCGACTTTCCCGCTGCCACCCCGCGTGCCCGCGTCCGGGTACCGCTGCGTTTCCAGGACGGCTACGGCGTCGACACCGAGATGGTCACCTTCCACGACCTCGTCGACGGCCGGGAGCACCTGGCGATCGTCCTCGGCGACCCCGCCCCCGGCACGGCCCCGCTGGTCCGGCTGCACTCCGAGTGCCTGACCGGCGACGTGTTCGGCTCGGCCCGCTGCGACTGCGGTCCGCAGCTGCGCGAGGCGGTGGAGCGGATCGCCGACCGCGGCGGCGTCCTCCTCTACCTCCGCCAGGAGGGCCGGGGCATCGGCCTCTACAACAAGCTCGACGCGTACGCCCTCCAGGACCAGGGTCTCGACACCTACGAGGCGAACGCGGCGCTCGGGCTGCCGGAGGACGCCCGCGACTACACGGCGGCGGCGCAGATGCTGGGCGCCCTCGGCATCGACGAGCTGGACCTGCTGTCCAACAACCCCGACAAGGCCCAGCAGCTGCGCGACCTCGGTGTGCGTGTCCGCGACCGCGTTCCCACGGGCGTCTTCACCACCGCCCACAACGTCCGCTACCTGCGCGCCAAGGTCCTCCAGACCCAGCACACCCTCCCCCTGCACGAGCTGACGGGCGCGACAGGACTGACCGGCCTCTCGGCGGGCTGAACCCCGCCACCCTCTCGGCGGACCGAACTCGCCCGACCTGCCGGTGACCGAACTCGCCCGACCTGCCGGTGACCGGCCCGCCCGACCTGCCGGTGACCGGCCCGCCCCACCTGCCGGTGGGCCGGTCACCGGCAGGTCGGGCGAGTTCGGTCACCGGCAGGTCGGGCGAGTTCGGTCCGCCGAGAGG
>NZ_JARGEE010000151.1:0-19498 GCF_033794485.1 Streptomyces sp. MB09-02B | reverse complement strand
AGACGGAGGCCGGGGGCGGTGACGGGGACCCGGGGCTCGAGACGGAGGCCAGGGGCGGTGAAGGTGACCGGGCACGTGGGGCCGGCTCCGGGTCCGGGTCCGGGTCCGGGTCCGCCGAGGGTGACGACGACCGGATCCGCGAGACCGAGGCCGCTGGAGGCGACCGATGAGCAGCGGAAGCTACGAGTCCACCGCCCCCGGAGAGCTGGGCGACCCGGCGGTGCGCGGCGCCGAGGTGCCCGAGCCGGGCGCCGTCACCATCGTCGTACCGACCTTCAACGAGTCCGCCAACGTACGGGAGTTGCTGCACCGAATCACCGAAACGGTGCCGTCCCGGCTGCCCTGCGAGGTGGTCTTCGTGGACGACTCCACCGACGACACCCCGGAGGTCATCGACGCCGCCGCCCAGGACTGCCCGTTCCCGGTGACCGTGCTGCACCGCGACGAACCGGTCGGCGGACTCGGCGGCGCGGTGGTCGAGGGGATCAAGGCGGCCGGCTCCGACTGGATCGTCGTCATGGACGGCGATCTCCAGCACCCGCCCTCGCTGGTACCGGAGTTGGTGGCCACCGGGGAACGCTCGGGTGCCGGTCTGGTGGTTGCCTCCCGCTACATCAAGGGCGGCAGCCGGGCCGGGCTCGCGGGCAGCTACCGCGTGGCCGTGTCGCGCGGCGCGACGTGGCTCACCAAGGCCCTCTTCCCGCGCCGGCTGCACGGCATCAGCGACCCGATGAGCGGCTTCTTCGCCATCCGCCGCAGCGCCGTCACCGCCGACGTCCTCCAGCCGCTCGGCTACAAGATCCTCCTCGAACTCGCCGTGCGCAGCCGCCCCCGGCGGGTCACGGAGGTGCCGTTCGTCTTCCAGGACCGCTACGCCGGCGAGTCCAAGTCGACCGCACGGGAGGGGTTCAGGTTCCTGCGCCACCTCATGGGGCTGCGCACGGCCTCGCCGCTCGCCCGCATGATCGTCTTCGGGCTGATCGGTGTCACGGGATTCGTCCCGAACCTCGCCGGTCTCCACGCCCTGACCTCGGCCGGCATGCACTACGTCCCCGCGGAGATCCTCGCCAACCAGCTCGGGGTGGTCTGGAACTTCCTCCTCATCGAGCACCTGTGCTTCCGCGAGCGGCGCAGGCACCGCAAGGGGTGGGACCGCATCGGCAGGTTCGCGCTGCTCGCCAACGCGGATCTGGTGCTGCGCATCCCGCTGATCGCCCTGTTCGTCGGCGAGTTCGGGATGGGGGCGCTGCCCGCGACCGCGCTCGCCCTGGTGACGACGTTCGTGCTGCGCTTCGTGGGGACCGAGGCGCTCGTCTACCTGCCGCGCGGCACGTCCGGCCGTGGCAGGGGGTCTCGCCGTGGGGAGCGCGGCGAGGAGAAGAGGGCTGGCCGGTCGGAGCGGTCGGAGCAGGCCGATCAGCCCGAGCAGCCCGAGGAGTCGGCAAGGAGAGCCGCGTGATCGACCTTCTGAAGAACCGTTGGAAGACCCGGACGAGACCGAGAAGGAGAACAGCCCTGCTGGCGGTGGGCGCACTCGCCTCCGGCCTGCTGCTGATCTCGCCGCAGCCAGCGTCCGCCGCCAACCTCATCCAGAACCCCGGCTTCGAGACGGCCGGCAGCGGCGACATGCCGTACTGCTGGTCGAAGTCGGGCTGGGGCGACAACGACTTCACCTTCTCCACGGTCGCGGACGCCCACTCGGGCTCCCGGGCCATGAAGGTGGAGCTGACCCGCCGGGCCTCCGGCGACCGCAAGGCCCTGATCACCGAGTCGGCGGCCTGTGCGCCGTCGGTCACCGTCGGCAAGCAGTACGACCTGGGCCTCTGGTACAAGTCGACGACCCCGGACACGTCCCTCACGCTCTTCCGGCACGACACCACGGCCGGCTGGCAGTACTGGACCGACCTCAAGACGCTGGAGACGGCGGGGAGTTGGACCGAGGCGACGGTCCGCACCCCCGCGGTCCCGGCCGGCACCGACCGGATCACCTGGGGCGTCTCCGTCTACGGCACCGGCTCCGTCACCACCGACGACTACACGATGGACCAGGTCGCCGACCCGGTCCCGGACCCGGAGTGCACCGGTACGCCGGCCGAGTGCGAGAACGGCCGCTGGGACGTCCTGCCCACCCAGAACCCCGTCCGCTCCATGCACTCCGTCGTCCTCAACAACGGCAAGGTGCTGCTGATCGCCGGCTCCGGCAACAGCGAGGAGATGTTCGAGGCGGGCACCTTCACGTCGGCGGTGTACGACCCGAAGAACGGCACGTACAAGCAGATCCCGACGCCCGACGACATGTTCTGCGCGGGCCACGTCCAGCTGGACGACGGCCGTGTCCTGGTGATGAGCGGCAACAAGGCCTATCCGGCGGCCGACGGCTCGCACGGCTACGAGGGCTACAAGGACTCGTACGTCTTCGACCCGGTGACGGAGACGTACTCCAGGACGAACGACATGAACGACGGCCACTGGTACCCGTCGGCGACGATCCTCGGCAACGGTGACGTCATCTCCTTCGGCGGCCTGCGCGAGGACTCCACGGGCTCGGTGACGGCCGAACTGTGGTCGGACGCCGAGCAGAAGTGGCTCGAACTCTGGAAGGTCAACCAGACCTGGTCGTACTGGGGCCTGTACCCGTCGATGATCCTCATGCAGGACGGCCGCCTGTTCTACTCGGGCAGCCATGTCTTCGGCAACAACATCCCGGGCACGGGTTCGGCGATCTACGACTACGGGGCCAACACGGTCACGCAGGTCCCGGGCCTGCAGCGGAAGGACGAACGCGACCAGTCCGCGAGCGTCCTGCTGCCCCCGGCCCAGGACCAGAAGGTCCTGACGCTCGGCGGCGGCAACATCGAGTCCAACCCCGTGGCGAACCGTCTGACGGACATCATCGACCTCAAGGCCGCGAACCCCGCGTACGTCGCCGGCCCGCCGATCCCGCAGGGCACGGTCGACCTGGGCAACGGCAAGGTCGCCCAGACGGGCGACCAGGGCAAGATGTACGTCTCGGCGGTGCTGCTGCCCGACGGCAAGGTCCTGGAGACGGGTGGCGCCCTGCACAACCGTGCCGACCCGGTCTACGAGACGTCGATCTACGACCCGGCGACCAACACGTTCGACCAGGTGGCGACGGACCCGGAGGAGCGCGGCTACCACTCCTCGGCGTTCCTGCTCCCCGACGGCCGCGTCATGACCACGGGCGACAACCCGGGCAACGGCACCTGGAACCACGACGTGTCGATCTACACCCCGCCGTACCTCCTGAAGGGCGACCGCCCGGCCATCACCTCGGTGATCGACAAGGAGTGGGTGTACGGCGACACGCAACGCATCACGGTGGACCGCCCGATCGCCAAGGCGGAACTGATCCGCCCCGCCGCCGTGACCCACTCCTCGGACCCGAACCAGCGCTTCGTGGACCTCCCCCTGTCGGTGGACGGCAACAACGTCGACCTGAACGTGACGAGCAACCCGAACCTGGCCCCGCCGGGCTGGTACATGCTCTTCGCGGTCGACGCGAACGGCGTCCCGTCGGTGGCCGAATGGGTCCACCTCCAGGGCCCGTCCGCCCTCGCGCAGGCCTCCGGCGAGACCCCGTCGGCCCACGTCCACGACTTCGCGGACGCCCCGAAGGGCAAGGTCACGGGCCCGGGGAAGAAGACCAGGTCCAAGAAGGTCAGCCCGACGATCTCCGGCTGCGACCGCCACTACGGCACGGCGAACGTCTGCGTCCCGACGACGTTCCCGGCGGAGGTGAAGAACACGACGGCCGCACGCTGCGAGTGGCTGACCCGGAACGACTACGGCCGCCTGAAGGTGAACGGCAAGGACGACCCACTGAAGCTGGACCGCGACCGGGATGGCCGGGCCTGCGGAAAGGGGGACGTGAGCCGCCGCTGAAGCTCCTCGGCGAACAGCCCTGATCGGTCCCGTATCCGGTGGTGGTCGCCGGGTACGGGACCTTGGCGGTTATGCGGGGCCGACGAAGCGAGTGACGCCGGGCGAGGCCTGAACGGGGTGACGGCAGTCCGGCGCGGCCGGAGCCGGGGGATGACCGTCGAGGGCACGACAGAGGGCGGCGTGCAGGTGTTCGGCCTCGACGAGGGTGAGGGACATGTCGGTGTCGGTGGGGTGTCGGCCACCGGTCCCGTTCAGCCGTAGCGGGACGACGACCCGACCCTCTTCAGTACGACGCACAGGCCGCCCAGGTGCGCGCTCAATGCTCCAGGTCATGCCGTGCCCCCACCCTTCCCGATACGGGTGAGGCGGTACGTCCCCCACAGCTGCCGCCCGACCTCGCAACCGTCCTGGGCCTTGGGGCTGCCCTTGCACCCAACGGCACATGTGCGGGTGTGCTCGAACCACAACCGGTAGGCGCGGAGCATGGGGATCTCGAGGCGTCGGGTGGCGGACGGCCAGGCCCGGTCCTGTCCGGCCCTCATCGGCTTGCCTCTGCGAACTGCGGTGTCCGCATGCTCTGCTGTCGCCTCTGCTGCCGAACCTCGGGACTCAGGACGTATGCGCCGACGAGGGTGCTGGCGATGTCCTCAGCGGTGATCTCCGGCAGTTCGGTGCGAAGCCATGGACATGGGGTCCGTCCTCGGTGATGCCGAGCAGTGGCGAGGGGCGCCGGGGCCGTGCCTGGGGCTGGTTCGTGGGCCGTGCGGTCGGATTCAAGTGGTGGTCCGAAGAGCACCGCCCTCACCCGCAGGAAGGCGCGTGATACAAGGCGCATTGTCGGTCTCCTAGTCGGATCGGCCATGCCCCGGGACCGTGTCGGCGGTCGCCGGGGTCTGCCTTGCCCGCTGTCGGGCGTGGAGTGACCGCGTCGCGACAGCGGCCTGTGCGACGCCAAAAAAGAGACTGGACCGGTGGACCGGTCCAGTCAAGTGAATCGTCAGTTTCTCTACCCCATGGGGTAGTTGTCGACCTGCTCGAAGACGTGAGAGGCGGTCACACCCTCTTCGCAGACGAGCGGTCGGTGGTCCTGGTCGAAGGCGACATGCAGCACGACAGCCACTGCGGCCGGCTGCTCCACTTCCAACAGCCGAGCTTCCTCACTCTCGGCCAGTCGCACCGTCGTCGAGTCCGTCCCCTCCGCCGGGAAGCGCCCCGTCTCGCGCCGCACGTAGTGCGTGGTCCCCTCCGCGATGGGCCCTTTCAGGGCCAGACGCGGTGCCGCCTCGGCGATGTCGACCGGGAACCAGGCCGTCACCAGGGTGTGAGGGGAGCCGTCGTCGAGCAGCACGAGCCGCGTCCTCCGCAGCGCTTCGTCGCTCGCGTCCAGCCCCAGCGCTTCCGCGACACGCGGTGGCGGCACCGCACGGTCGGGGACGCCGATACGTCGATACGGGGCGCCGCCCGTGACTCGGCTGGAACCGGCGCGGCGGGCGCCGGCGGGCCGGGCGACCGGCGTTTCGACGACGACGAATCCGGCACCTTGCTTGGCGCTGACGAGACCGTCGTTGCGCAGTACGTCGTACGCCTTGACGACAGTGGCTCTGGAGACATCCCACTGCTCGGCAAGATCGCGACCGGAGGGCAGCAGCTCGCCGGGGCCGAACTCGCCGTTGGCGATCCGTGAGCGCAGATCCTCGGCGATCTGCTCGTACTTCAACTGCGGCATGGGTCTCGTTTCCGATCGCTGGACTGGTCCACCGGTTCGCCACCAGAATGCCCGCATGACAAGCCCTGAGGTAGCGCCGGAGATCGTCCGGTTCTACACGGAGACGATCGACGAGTCCGCCCGGCTGTCCACCACGGCGGACGGACACCTGGAGATGGTCCGCACCCAGGAGTTGCTACGCCGTCACCTGCCGGCCCCACCCGCCCGGATCCTCGACGTGGGCGGCGGCCCGGGCGCGCATGCCCGCTGGCTGGTGGAGGACGGCTACGAAGTCCACGTCATCGACCCGATCCCCCGCCACCTGCCCCAAGCCGAACAGGCGGGCGCCACGGCCGAGTTGGGCGACGCACGCCACCTCCCGCAAGCCGACGCCTCGTGCGACGTGGTCCTCCTCCTGGGCCCCCTCTACCACCTACCCGACCGAACCGACCGCGACCGCGCCCTCGCCGAGGCCCACCGGGTCCTCAAACCGGGCGGCCTCATCGCGGCGGCAGGCATCAACCGCTACGCCTCCCTCTTCGAACACACCGCGTTCGCCCACCTCCACAGGGAGCCCCTGCGCGACAGCATCCGCGACATCCTCGCCACCCAACTCCACGACGGAAAGAAGGCGTTCACGAAGGCGTACTTCCACACCGGCGCCCAACTCCTCGAAGAGGCAACCTCTGCCGGTTTCACCTCCACGGAGGTCTACGGCATCGAGGGCCCCGCCTGGTCCCTCCTGGCCGCCACGGAACGCCACACGGGCCAGCCCCTCGCCGACTCCCCCCTCTTCGAATCGGCCCTGACGGCGGCCCGCATGGCCGAGCCCTATCCGGAACTGCTGGCGGCTAGCTCCCACCTGCTGGTGGTCGGCCGACGGCCGAGGTGAGCGGCGGCACGCACAGAAAAGCCGACCACGGCCCCTGTCAACCATCAGCTGGGATCGAACTGTCAAGCAGCACCCGGGATCGGACACACAGGGCAGCACGAGCATGATTCAAACCTTCTCTACTGGTTCAAGGCGGCTCGCTCCGCTCCCCACGCGCGGCCCGGCCCCCGGCCGGGCCTGCGCTCCTGTCTCCGCCCCGCTCCAGCCCGGCCGGCGCCCGTGCCGCGCTCAAGCATGCAGCCGCCTGATACCAGAGAAGGGGTACGTCGTGGCTGGGGCGGTCGGCTCCGCGGCTTTACGGAGCCACTTTGGCGCGAGCCTCGAAGATCATGGCCCCAACGTCGTGCTTTACGGGCAGGTCCACAGACTGCCCGACGCGCCGGAAGCTTACGGGGCCATGATCACTCGCGCCAAAGCAGCGCCACCCCAAAGCCGCTCCGCCGACCTACGGAGTCCGCGATCGACTTCCGACATATGACAGGTACTGCTCGGCGCAGGTCGATAGCCTCACTCCATGACGAGCACGGCGTGTGGATGGTGTGGCCGAGTGGCCAACATGAGTCCGTTGAGTGAAACCGTCTTCCAGGGGGGAGCGGACTTTCAGCGAGAAACATACTCGCAAGCGCATCGATGTGATCACTGCGGAAAGCTTCTCATCCGTTATGGCCATATGGATGGAGAGGAGCCAGAGCAATGGCTCCCTAGAGCTGGAGCACACAAGGATTTCCCCGATGTACCTGCCGAGATTGCATCGCTCGCCATGGAGGCTCACGACTGCCTATCTGTGAATGCAGGTAGAGGCGCCGTAATCCTCGCGCGCGCCGTAATCGAAGCTACAGCCAAAGATAAGGGAATCACAAACGGGAACCTTTATGCGAAGATTGGTCAGCTTCACACCTCCGGACTAATTCGGGAGCACATCAAAGAGGCAGCACATGAAGTCCGAATGGGTGGGAATGATGTGGCGCACGGCGATATTTTGAGTGGGCCATTCTCTTACGAGGAGACGGCAGAGATCCTGACATTGATGGACGAGGTTCTTCTTGAAGTTTATCAATCACCAGCCCGCGTAGAGCGCGCCCGCCAGCAACGCCTAAATCGGCAACAAGGTTCCGTGAATCCCTAGAATCCAATAGGGGCTTCAAAGCCGACATACGTAATCG
This sequence comes from Streptomyces sp. MB09-02B, assembly GCF_033794485.1. Lineage (NCBI taxonomy): Bacteria > Bacillati > Actinomycetota > Actinomycetes > Kitasatosporales > Streptomycetaceae > Streptomyces > Streptomyces sp. MB09-02B. Next base: position 11,835 of record NZ_JARGEE010000151.1, on the reverse strand, counting down.
ACGCCATGCAGCCTACACAGAGAGAACCTCGTCATGGTCACCGGAGATTTTCGTAAGTTTGACTTCGGATACGCGGATTCAGGTCGCGAATACAACCGATCTCCGCGGCTATTGCGGGAGGGGTACTACGACCTCGGCAGGATCGAGGAAAGCGTGCTGAATTCACATGAATTCCTGATTCTCGGCTATAAAGGGTCTGGCAAATCTGCTATTGGGGGACGGCTGCAGCTGATCGCAAAGGACTCGCCAAGTCGATACTCTGCTCCAGCCCCCATCCATGTGGATCGACTTTCTTTGAAGGAATTTAGAGGCATCGTCCCGGAGGCGATTGACCCTCACATTCGCCACCAATGGGTCTGGGAACTACACCTACTGATTCATATTGTGTCCCAATTGGCCCAAGACGCTCAAGCAGATCAAACACACAGGGAGAGCATCAGCGCTGCGCACGAGCAGCTTCAAAAAGCAGGGGTTACACCGCAGAGTCCGGCAGCCATGAAAAGGCTGCGCACGAGCAATGTCGACACCACTGACACTTCGCTCCCGCCTTCAAGTCCCTCGCGAAGCACCGACGCAAGTAGGCTCGAAGATTGGATTGCTTATCTGAAGCACGAGGTCTCGACCTTTAGAAGCTCGCGTCAGCACTATGTCTTTATTGACGGTCTGGACGATGCTTCTATCGTCCAGGAAGGTCGCGCAGCATTGCTTGGCGGCCTCATCCAAGCGGCAGCCGATCTCAACGATCTCTGCGTTACAGCCGGGAGTCCAGTAAAAATCATTGTTTGCTGCCGGACCGATTTGTACACCCGCCTTTCTCTTCCACGGGCAGGAAAGATCCGGCGTGATGACGGGCTAGAGCTGAACTGGTACCAGAACACGCGAGATTTCAGAGCGACCCACTTGGTCCGATTGGCTAATCTGCGAGCAAGGCTAGTAGACCCTAACTGCTCCAATGTGTTCGATGATTTCTTCCCTGAACGCATCTCGGGCAGGGCCGCCATTGAGTTTCTATTGCTTCAAACACGCCACACTCCGAGAGATCTACTTCAGCTTCTCAAGGTCATTCAGGGGCACGTAGAACAACCCGGCGAGATCCCGGAGCCTATTGTCTTGGCGGGCGTCACGGAATATTCCGGCAGTTACTTCATCGGGGAGATGCGGGATGCTCTATCAACCTACTTTCAGCAGGAAGACATTCGACGCGTTGAAGAACTTCTTGGCACGCTAAGAAAGCGACAATTCTCGCATCGGGAACTTGTCGAGGTGGTGCAGCGCGACCATCGCTTCAAAGGGAAAATCGACCCGGAAAAGGTTTTGTCCGCCCTGTTCGATAGCGGATTCCTCGGCAATGTAACTTCAGGCGGCCCTGCTGGCGGTTATGAACAATACTTCAGATTTAAATTCCGAAACCCTCAAGCTGCCTTGGTCTATGACGATGGGATGCAACTGCATCCAGGTCTTTGGAAGACCTTCAATGTAGCCTGACCACAGCCTGTACCTCGGGAGGTGACCTGCCTTCCTGTAGCACACCGTGGTGCCCGGCTCGGTGGATATCGCGCCGGGGCCTTGGCTGCCCCGCTCAAAGAGCCGAGCGACTCCGTTGCGGCTCGGAACATTTGTGCCAACCTGAGCGCGAAGAGGCTGGCTGCAGTACAGGAGCCGAGTGATTTGGAACCCACCGCGTTCGCACGACCGACAACCACCCTCGATGGTCGACCGGCCAGCCCAGGGTTCGGTACAACCAGGCCGTGCCAGACCCGTGCCAGATCGCGCGGGGAACCACGGGGAACATCGGGGAACCAGCCAACCGCCCACCAGACCCCGAAGCTGCTTCACCGCAGGTCAGCCCAGGAAGAGGCCGCAGATACCCTTAGCTTCCCAAGCTGAGGGCTCGGCCGCACGGCATCTGAGTCCCTAGAGTCACCCCGGAGGAGGGGGAGATGTCGTCTCTGGCGATCACATGGACGTTGGGCAGTCACGGCTGGGCGAGCGTCAAAGTTGCTGATGATCACGGGGAGGCAGAGGCCATTGCTTCCTACATTACAGACGCGCCCGAGGAGTTCCTGTACGCCGTTGCCCGGCTCGTGCTCGGTGACGAGGACACACGCGCCGAGTTCGAAGGAGAGCCACAGGTGTACTGGTGGTTCTTCCACAGAGATGGATCTGCGGTTGATGCCCGCCTGGTCAGGGCCGACGACGCCCAAGCTCCGGACAGCTCAGGGGTAGTTCTCTGGTCAGGCCGCCACACCGTCACGGCACTCGCACGGTCCGCCGTCCGGGCCTTCGACCGGATCGACTACGAACTGGGCAAAGAAGCCTACGAGTCCCAATGGGGCCGGATGTTTCCCCGAACCGAACTCGAAGCGCTGCGAACCGCAATGCGGTCGCACCAGAGAGCCACAGCAACCAACGGCACCGCCTCGATGAGCGGACGTCTGGGCCGTCCCTGGGCCGTCCAAGGCCGCTCAACAGTGGCCAATGATGACCAACGACAACCACCAAGCGCATGACCTCACCGCCCCTGACCAGTAAAAACCCAGCTCACCAAGATCCCCGACAAGACCCAGGGCAAGAAGAAGTAGTGCGCCGAGCGGTCAGCACCTGTCGTTTGGGTCAGGCCGTGTGACGCTGACGAGCGCGGAGCCAGCGGGCACCCTTGACGGCATACACGGCGGTCATAAGCACGAAGCCAGCACAGGTGAGCCAGAACCAGGATTCCGCGACTGCGAGACTCAGCACCAGGCCGCCGAAGAGCAGCAGGGAGGCGGCGACGTCCAGCAGGTCAAGTCGCGCCTCGAAACGCACCGCCGAGTCGGATTCGTGTAGTCGGCGGATGACGGGAACGAGGCCGAGGGCCTGCAAGACGGCCAGACCGAGAGCGAGCCAGACGAACCAGCCGGGTATGTCCACGGCGCGCACTGTATCGCGCCCCCGGAACCCTTGAGTGTCTAACTGCGTGACAACGCCGACGAACAACAGCGGACGCCCGCGAACGTCAGCGGACCATCAACGCAGGTAAGAGGCGCACCAGCCCATGGCGGAGCACGTACCCAAGTTGCTTCGGTACGAAGAAGTCCCAAGCTAAAGGCCGTCGCGCTCGATGAGTGAGCCGTCAGGGCCGAGAGAAAAGAAGCGCGGTGGGCCCATGGATTCCATGGCCCTTTGCAACGCCGCTTCCCGCTCAGCGGGATCAGGGCCGTGCGGGTCCCGGACCCGGAAACCATGCAGTCGGATGCTGTCCGTGTCGATGTCGTCCGGCTCGGGGCGGCCCTCCAGTACGAAGCCGCAGAGCGCGCGCAGTGCGTCTTCGCCCAGTTCCAAGGGGTGGAACGGCAGTGGGTACGGCTCTTCGTCCTCGTCGGGCCAGGGAATGACGTCGGCCGGGCGGTCTCCGGCCCAGTAGGGCAGCTCGAAGGAGAGTGGTTCGCCGATGTTCTCGATGATGCCGCTGTCCGGGGACAGACTCAGAGAGCGGACGAGTCGGCCGTCCTCCCACACGGCGAACGCGAGCCAGTCCACGACGCTGTGCATGGCATGCAGCACGAGCCGCCGGCCGATACTCGCAGCCACGAGGTGTTCCGGGAGCTGGGAAGGGAAGTCGATCATCACCCTCTGGTCGCCGATGACCTCGAGGCCGGGCCAGCTCGCCGCGTACGCCGTCCCCTCCGGGGGGTATACGCCGTCCCAGAGAGTCGAACCCTCGCTCTCCTCTATCTCCCAGCCCGGGTAGAGCAGCCGCATCATGCCGGCCGTGCGTGCGAGATCCGCTGGGCCTGCTTCTCGCAGCAGCCCCGGTACGTCGCCGTCGGCGTACACCAGAAAGCCCGTCTTGGCTCCCAAAGCCCCTCCCCAGGGTGTTGCTCTCGTTGGCGGGTGCACAGTAGCCGCCCCCACTGACAACGCGAGATGACGAAGCCCGAGGACCCCCGGCTGGGCCGTCTCTGGTCCGTCCAAAGTCGCCCGACGCTGCCGGACGAGTTGTTGGAGTTGCCCCAGCGGGGGTGCCGGGCGCCATCGCGCCCTCGAAACCTGAAGAGCTCCGAGGCCGGCCGAGCTTGCCTGTCTTCAGCGCCGCGAGCTCAACCAGGGCCCCCAACGCGGCCGCCAGGCCGTCGACATCCTCGCCTGGATCCGGTCGAGCCGGGCCTTGGGCTAGCTTGGCTCCGCATAGGGCTCCAGATCGAACTCCTAATGCGGTGGTCACCAGGTCCGGCCCCCGCCGCGGGCGTGCCAAGGTGCACGCCGAACAAGAACGGGAGCCTCGGACTGTTGCCGAGGCTCCCTGCCTCACTGCACACCGCTGCCGCTGAAGCCATCTGGGTTGTCACGCACACGCGCGTTTCCACCCAGGCGTGGCGGTACGGAAAAATGGGCTGTTTGTTGTCAGCTGGAGCAGCGCAGTGCCGATCAGTCCTTGAGGCGACGCTTCCACCACGGGTCCCAACTCGCCGCGTAGGGATCAGGGAGTGTTCGTGAGACGTAACGATCATCCAAGGAAGCAACCGCCGCCAGAAAGTCACGCCTGCTTCTGCGCCGCATCGCAGCCGCCACATCCTGCAACAGCGTTCGCGCGTGCATGTCCCCCCAGTCCGTTGTCCCGTAGCCGTGGTTCGCTCCCTGGTCCGGCCACTCGTGTGGAGCCAGAGCCCAGGCCCTGAAGGCATGGGCAACATGCCCTGCCGGCAGCTGATGACGTGCCTCGAACCGAGCGATTTCGTGATTCGTCGCGGCGCGCAGCCCGTCAATGGCCACGCGCCTGTCGGCCAGCACGCGCCGAGGCCGTTCGGCCCTGATCTCGCCCGGGGAACGGCGAGCCATGTGAACTTCCCGTATGACAAAGGACGAAGCACCTCACGGTACCGCGCAATGGCCATCGACCGTCACCGCTATGACGGCACCGAGCAGACGGCTCGGGAACGCCATAACGTGCTTGAGCGAGGTGAACGGCATGACGTGAAACGTCGACCGTGCCTTGCCCGGACCGGTTCCGGTTCAGCCCGTCCGCACCCTCCACTCACCCGCAACGCACCCTCTGTTCACCCTCAACGCGTCCGCAACGCCTCCCGCACGATCGCCTCCAACTGTTCGTGATGTGCGCCCTTCCAGTACGCGCGGCCGCATGAAGCGCACTGGGCGAACACGTCGTACGAGCGTTGTGTGCCGCCTTCCAGGCGGTCCGCCACCTGTTCCTTCGTCGCCGGGTTCAGGAGGCCGTTGCAGGCGGTGCAGCGGGTCCAGGGGTGGAGGGGCGGGGCGAACCGGGCCAGTACGTCGCGGAGTTGTTCGTCCGGTTGGGTGCTGTAGATGTACGCCCCGGCCCACAGCTCGCGGCGCCGCAGCAGGCCCCGGTCGCGGCTGAGCATCACCCGTTGCTCGGTGGCGGAGAGCGTGGCCAGGGCCGGGTCGCCGATGTCGGTCGACTCGTAGGCCGCGTCCACGCCCAGGAGGCGCAGGCGGCGGGCCAGGGTGCCGAGGTGGACGTCGAGGAGGAAGCGGAGGGGGGCGCCCGGGACCTGTTGGGGGCGGGCGACGGGGCGTACGGTCACGGACTCGCCGTCGGCCGGGACGTGCGAGACCGGAACCACCCCGCCGTCCACGACCAGCGCGCCCACCTCCGTCAGCGGTACGCCCAGGGACTCCACGACGTGGCCGAGCGTGGAGACCCCGTCGGTGGCCAGCGGCCTCGCCCCCGTGCGGTGGGCGTGGGGGACGAACAGGGCCAGTTCGGGGGCGACTTCGATGTGGATCTCGGCGGGTTTCACCTGGTCAGGATGGCATGGGTGAGGGGCGGAGGCTCAGGGGTTTTCCGTGCCCAGGCCGTGCTGGATGGTGTGCAGGGTGCGGTCCACCAGGTCGGCGAAATCGTCGCGGTGGTCGTTCTCCGCCCAGTAGAGCGACGTCTCCATCAGGCCGCCGATCAGGGACATCGCCCAGACCCTGACCTCCAGGCTGTCGGGGTCGCGGCCGGTGCGTTCGCCGATCGCGGTGCAGAGCATGCGGCCCGTGACCGACATGCTCTCCATCATGCGCGAGCGCACCGCCGGGACCTGGACCATCAGGTGGGTGCGCAGCCGGGCGACCTCCGCGTCCTCCTCGACACCGGTCCGGACCGCCTCCCGCATCACATGGCGGATGCTGTCCGTCCAGGGTTCGTCCGCCGGGCGGGCCCGCAGTTCCTCCAGGAGGATCGGGTCGTACTCGTCGGTGAGGACGATGTCCTCCTTGGTCGGGAAGTAGCGGAAGACGGTCGACGGCGAGACCTCCGCCCGGTCGGCGATCTGCTCGATCGTCGTGGCGTCGTAGCCCTGTTCCCGGACCAGTGCGTACATCGCGGAGCGGATCGTCTCGCGCGTCTTGATCTTCTTCCGCTCACGCAGTCCGAGTCGTGGGCGGTCGACGCGGTGAACGGGGGTCGTGGGAGCGGTGGGGCGTGCGGCCGTCATGCGGTCATTGTCAGGCATCGGCCTTGGACGTGGCCAGGTCAGGGCCCGTGCCTCGTGCCTCGTGCCTCGTGCGTTCCCGGCGTCCCGCCCGCCCGGTCGGTGCGGTCGGCGTGGTCGGTGTGGTCGGCAGGAAGGCCGCCGCCAGTAGCGTCGCGACCAGCGCGGCGCCGCCGCACACCAGCAGGACCACGCCCATGCCGTGGACGTACGAGTTGTTCGCGGACGTCAGGAGATCGGCCGCGCCCGTGCGTTCGGCGACCAGGTGGGCCGCGACCACCGAGTCCCCGGCGGTGTCGGCCGCCGCCGGGGGCAGGCCGGTGACGTCGAGGCGGTCCCGGTAGACGCCAGCGAGGAGGCTGCCGAGCAGCGCGATGCCGATCGCGCTGCCCACCTGGCGCAGTGTCATCAGCAGCCCGGAACCGCTGCCGGCCCGGTCCGTGGGCAGCGTGGCCAGCGCGCCGGACATCGCGGGCACCATGGCCGCCCCGAACCCGGCACCGGCGAACGACAGCCACAGCGCCGTGAAGCCGTAACCGGAGTCGCCCGTCGTACGGCTGCCGAGGAACGCGGCGAAGGACAGCACCGCCAGGCCCGACGCGACCACGGCCCGTGACCCGAAGCGGTCGACGAGCGGCTGCGCGGCCCGAGCGCCGACCAGCAGACCGCCCATCAGCGGCAGCAGCCGTACCCCGGTGCCCAGGGCGTCATGGCCGAGGACGGCCTGGAGGTACGGCGGCAGGACGAACAGCAGGCCGGACAGGACGAACATGACGAGGGTCGCGGCGAGCGTGTGGAAGAGGAAGCCGCGGTGGGCCAGCAGCCCCATGTCGAGCATGGGCGGACGCACGGCCCGCCGTTCGCGGAGCACCAGCGCGGCGATCAGCACGGCCGCTGCCGCGAACATGCCCAGGACTAGCGGGTCGCCCCAGCCCCGGGTGGGCGCCTCGATGATCGCGTAGATGAGGGAGCCGAGGCCGGTCGCGGTGAGCGCGGTGGAGAGGGCGTCGACCCTGGGGGAGGCGGGGTCCCGGGTCTCGGGGAGGAGGAAGACGCAGGCGGCGATCCCGAGCGCGGCCATGGGGAGGTTGATGAGGAACACCGAGCCCCACCAGTAGTGGTTGAGGAGCCAGCCGCCGATGATCGGGCCGAGCGGCAGCCCGAGCATGGAGCCCGCCGAGACGATGCCGACCGCCTTGGTGCGCTCGTCGGGAGCGAAGAGCGAGGGCAGCACCGAGAGGGCGAGCGGGGTGACCAGCGCGGCGCCGATCCCCATGACGGTGCGGGCCGCGACGACCGCGTTCACGTCCCGGGCCAGGGCGCCGAGCAGGGATCCCGCGAGAAAGATCCCGAGTCCGACGATCAGCATCCGACGCCTGCCGAAGCGGTCGCCGAGCAGGCCCGCCGGGAGCATCAGGGCCGCGAACACGACGATGTACGCGTCCGCCATCAACTGCTGTTCCCCGGTCGTCGCGCCCAGCTCTCCGGCCATGGTCGGCAGCGCCACGTTCAGGATCGTCATGTCGAAGCCGAGCGTCAGCATGCTCGCGACGAGGGCGCCGAGGGCCCACCAGCGGCGGGGGTCGGGCCGGGAGGGAGGGTGGTGAGTGACAGTAGCCATGAAATGAGAGTAGCTTGCAAAATAGAGCGACTGTCAATGTGTGGGGCTCGCGTTCATGCCCAAGGGCCGTCCGGGCGCACGAAAATGGCCACGGCTCGGAAGCCGTGGCCAGGGAGAACGCGGGTCCGCGCGTTACGCGTGCTGGTACGCCACCAGCGAGATCCCCACGTAGTGCGTGATGAACGCCGCCAGGGTCAGGGAGTGGAAGACCTCGTGGAAGCCGAACCAGCGCGGTGACGGGTCCGGGCGCTTGAGGCCGTAGATGACTCCGCCGATGCTGTAGAGGACGCCGCCGACGATCACCAGGACGAGGACGGCGATGCCGCCGGTGCGCATGAAGTCGGGCAGGAAGAAGACGGCCGCCCAGCCCATCGCGATGTAGCACGGGGTGTAGAGCCAGCGCGGGGCGCCGACCCAGAAGACCCGGAAGATGATGCCGGCGAGTGCCGCCGCCCAGATGCTCCACAGGAGCCACTGCCCCTTGGTGCCCGGCAGGAGCAGCATCGTCAGGGGGGTGTAGGTGCCCGCGATGATCAGGAAGATGTTGGCGTGGTCCAGCCTGCGCAGGATGCCGTCCATGCGCGGGCTCCAGTTGCCCCGGTGGTACAGCGCGCTCACGCCGAACAGCAGGCAGGCCGTGAGGGTGAAGATCCCGCAGGCGATGCGACCGCGCGTGGAGCCCGCCAGGGCGGTGAGGACCAGGCCGGCGACGAGCGCGGCCGGAAACATGCCGAGATGGAGCCAGCCCCGGAGTCTGGGCTTGATCTCACCGGTGATCTGTTGGATCTCGTCGGTGATCGTGTGGGCGATCTGGTGCGGCAGGGATCGCGCGTCGGGATCGCGGCTGTCGGCCGACGTCTCCGGGTGCGCATCGGGGACGGACGCTGTCATGTCCTTCATCGTACCTACGGAGCCGTAACTTACGGGAGCGTGCGGACTGTTCGCGTCTCCGTAAGTGGCCATCCTCTCACGTGGCGGGCTCGCGGGGGGAGGCCCGGGCGCACCACTGGGTACTCCTGGTGAAGCGGTGGTGACGCAGAGAAACCTCCTGGGCGAAATCGGACGAGTGGTGATGGTCACGATGCTCACGTGTGCGGCCCTATGGACAGATGGGCACTGTCGTCGGATGATCAAATGAGTGTGGTCGGCACCGGATGAGCGCCCAGAGATCCAACCGTGAAGCATCCGGGTCGCAGCCCCCACGGGGCCTCCAACAAAAAATCCCTCATTTAGGAGCAATCGTGGCGCGCGACATCGCGGCTCCCCCTTCAACCGTCCCGACCACCCACCGAGAACTCGTGGCGTGGGTGAACGAGATCGCCGAACTGACCGAGCCGGACAACGTGGTCTGGTGCGACGGATCCGAGGCCGAGTACGAGCGCCTGTGCGGGGAGCTCGTCGAGAAGGGCACCTTCCGGAAACTCGACCCGATCAAGCGCCCGAACTCCTACTACGCCGCGTCCGACCCGACCGATGTCGCCCGGGTCGAGGACCGCACGTTCATCTGTTCGGAGAAGGAGCAGGACGCGGGCCCGACGAACCACTGGAAGGCCCCCGCCGAGATGCGGGAGATCTTCCAGGGCGAGAACGGTGAGAAGGGCCTGTTCCGCGGCTCGATGCGCGGTCGCACGATGTACGTCGTCCCGTTCTGCATGGGCCCGCTGGGCTCGCCGCTCTCCGCCATCGGCGTCGAGATCACCGACTCCGCGTACGTCGCCGTCTCCATGCGCACGATGACCCGTATGGGACAGCCGGTGCTGGACGAGCTCGGCTCCGAGGGCTTCTTCGTGAAGGCCGTGCACACCCTCGGCGCCCCGCTGGAGCCCGGCCAGGCCGATGTGCCGTGGCCCTGCAACAGCACCAAGTACATCTCCCACTTCCCGGAGAGCCGCGAGATCTGGTCGTACGGCTCGGGGTACGGCGGCAACGCGCTGCTCGGCAAGAAGTGCTACGCCCTGCGCATCGCCTCGGTGATGGCGCGCGACGAGGGCTGGCTGGCCGAGCACATGCTGATCCTGAAGCTGACGCCGCCGCAGGGCGAGTCCAAGTACGTGGCCGCCGCCTTCCCGTCGGCCTGCGGCAAGACGAACCTCGCGATGCTGGAGCCGACGATCTCCGGCTGGACCGTCGAGACGATCGGCGACGACATCGCGTGGATGCGCTTCGGTGAGGACGGGCAGCTCTACGCCATCAACCCCGAGGCCGGGTTCTTCGGTGTCGCGCCCGGAACCGGCGAGCACACCAACGCCAACGCGATGAAGACGCTCTGGGGCAACTCGGTCTTCACCAACGTGGCGCTCACGGACGACGGCGACGTGTGGTGGGAGGGGATGACGGAGGAGACCCCGGCGCACCTGACCGACTGGAAGGGCAACGACTGGACGCCGGGCGCGGAGACGCCGGCCGCCCACCCCAACGCCCGCTTCACGGTGCCGGCCGCGCAGTGCCCGATCATCGCGCCGGAGTGGGAGAACCCCAAGGGCGTGCCGATCTCGGCGATCCTGTTCGGTGGCCGGCGGGCCACGGCGGTGCCGCTGGTGACGGAGTCCTTCGACTGGAACCACGGCGTGTTCCTGGGCGCGAACGTCGCCTCCGAGAAGACCGCCGCCGCCGAGGGCAAGGTCGGCGAACTGCGCCGCGACCCCTTCGCGATGCTGCCCTTCTGCGGCTACAACATGGGCGACTACATGGGCCACTGGGTCGATGTCGCCAAGGGCAAGGACCAGGCGAAGCTGCCGAAGATCTACTACGTCAACTGGTTCCGCAAGAACGACGCGGGCAAGTTCGTGTGGCCCGGGTTCGGCGAGAACAGCCGGGTCCTGAAGTGGATCGTGGACCGGCTGGACGGCAAGGCGGACGGGGTCGAGACGCCGATCGGCATCCTCCCGACGCGGGAGGCGCTGGACACGGAGGGGATGGATCTCTCCTCCGCCGACCTGGACTTCCTGCTGACCGTCGACAAGGAGGTGTGGCGGGAGGAGGCGGCGCTCGTGCCCGAGCACCTCAACACCTTCGGTGATCACACGCCGAAGGAGTTGTGGGACGAGTACCGGGCGCTGGTGAGCCGCCTGGGCTGACGCCCGCCTTTTGCTCCGCGACCGGCCGGATATGGGTTGCCCTGACCAGCGACGTCTCCTCGGCCGGTCGCGGATTTTTTGTGCGGTTTTTTGATGGACGCCTGGGAGCTCGGGGGTTCGGGTTCGTTGGCGAGTGCGGGTGGGTGGGGCTTCTCGCGCAGTTCCCCGCGCCCCTGAAAGGCCTACGGCCTTTCGGGCCGAAAAGCACGGGGCGCAGCCCCTGCTTTTCAGGGGCGCGGGGAACTGCGCGACCAGCCCCCACCGGACGGACGTCTGGGGGGCGAAGGGGCGCAGCCCCTTCAGGATGGGACGGGTAGGGGCGGAGGGGGCGAAAAAGGCTGCCGCGCACCGGAATTCGCGGGACACTCGGGACATCCGCACCGAACCCCGAAATGAGGTGACCGGGGTGCGCACACCCGTTAGTGACCCCATGAAGATCGGCCCGTACAAGATAGTCGGCCGCCTGGGATCGGGCGGCATGGGCTGGGTCTACCTGGGCCGCTCACCCGCCGGCCGAGAGGTCGCCGTCAAGGTCGCCCGCCCCGAACTCGCCGCCGAACCCGAGTTCCGCGAACGCTTCGCCCGTGAGGTCGCCGCCGCCCGCGTGGTCAGCGGCGCCTACACCGCCGCCGTCGTCGACGCCGACCCCACCGCCGAACTCCCCTGGCTGGCCACGCTGTACGTCCCCGGCCCCTCC
>NZ_JARGEE010000150.1:0-19603 GCF_033794485.1 Streptomyces sp. MB09-02B | reverse complement strand
CCGATCCCCCCTCCGCCTCCTCCTCACCGCCGCCCTGGCGGTCACCGCGCCGGGTGCGCTCGCCGCCTGCGGCAACGGCTCCGGCAGCGACCCGGACACGGTGGAGGTCTCCTACAAACAGTCCACGGACAACCAGGTCCGGGTGTTGGACACCTTCCTCGCCGACGTCAAGAAACAGTTCGAGAAGGCGAATCCGGGCAAGAAGGTGAAACTCGTCCCGATCAAGGCCCCGGACTCGGAGTACTACACCAAGGTGCAGCAGATGCTGCGCTCGCCGAAGACGGCACCGGACCTCGTCTACGAGGACACGTTCCTCATCAACTCGGACATCACGAGCGGCTATCTGAAGCCCCTGGACGACTACTTGGCCGACTGGAAGGACTGGGACCAGTTCATCGACACGGCCAGGACGGCGGCGAAGGCCGAGGACGGGAAGACGTACGGAATTCCCGACGGCACGGACACACGCGGCCTGTGGTTCGACAAGGCGATCTTCGCGAAGGCGGGCCTGCCGGCGGACTGGCAGCCGAAGACGTGGGAGGACGTGCTCGACGCCGCCCGCACCATCAAGGAAAAGGTCCCGGACGTCATTCCGCTCAACGTCTACACGGGCAAACCGGCCGGTGAGGCCGCGACCATGCAGGGCTTCGAAATGCTCCTGTACGGCACGGAAGGGGCCACGCGGGGTGGCGCCGACCCGTTGTACGACGAGAAGTCGAAGAAATGGAAGGCGGGCACACAGGGATTCAAGGACGCCCTCACCTTCGTGGAGACGGTCTACCGGGAGAAACTGGGCCCGGAGGTCTCCGACGCCCTCGACCCCAACATCTCCACCCGGGTTCGCGGCGAACTCCTCCCCGAGGGGAAACTCGGCATCAACCTCGACGGCTCCTGGCTCCCCCAGGACTGGCTGCCCGGCAGCGGTCACGAATGGCCGGAGTGGTCGGAGAAGCTGGGCCTCGCCGCCATGCCGACCCAGAACGGCCAGTCCCCCGGCAAGGTGAGCATGTCCGGCGGCTGGACCTGGGCCGTTCCCGACAAGGCCGGCAACCCCGACCTCGCCTTCGAGTTCATCGAGACGATGCAGTCGAAGACGAACGCCCAGAAGTGGTACATCGCCAATTCCGGAATCGCCGTCCGCAAGGACGTGGCCTCGGATCCCGCGTACGCGCAGGCGCAGCCCGGCATCAAGTTCTTCACCGACCTGGTGTCGAGCACGCATTACCGTCCGGCGTACCCGGCGTACCCGAAGGTCTCCACGGCGATCCAGGAGGCGATGGAATCCGTGACGACCGGCGACGCGTCGGTGGCGGAGGCGGCGGAGAACTACGACGAGGAGCTGAAGGCGGCGACGGACGACCAGGTGATCGAAGAGTGAGCACGGACGCATGAAGGGGCCGACAAGGGCTACGCCCGGGCCACCGCCCCACCCCGTCCTGCGCACCGCGGCCCGGGCACTCCCCCTCACCCCCGCCACCGTCCTCCTGCTCCTCTTCCTCGCCGGTCCGATCGCCTACTGCGCCTACATCGCCTTCACGGACCTCCAACTCACCGGCCAGGCCGAGGACTCCTTCATCGGCTTCGAGAACTTCCGCACGGCCTTCGGGGACGAGGCCTTCCTGAACGCGGTCTGGCTGACCCTGGTCTTCACGGTGGTCTCCGCGCTGCTGGGCCAGAACACGCTGGGACTGGCGCTGGCGGCGCTGATGCAGCGCGCCTCGAAACCCGTCCGCACGCTGGTGGGGGGAATCGTCGTGACGGCGTGGGTCCTCCCGGAGGTGGTGGCCGGTTTCCTCCTGTACGCCTTCTTCCGCCGCGAGGGAACCCTGAACGCCGTCCTGGACTGGCTCCATCTCCCCACCCAGAACTGGCTGTACACGCTCCCGATCCTGGCGGTGTCGTTCGCGAACGTCTGGCGGGGAACGGCCTTCTCGATGCTGGTCTACTCGGCTGCCCTGAACGAGATCCCGAAGGAGATCACGGAAGCGGCGGAGATGGACGGCGCGGGCGGCTGGCGCCGCATGTGGCACATCACGCTCCCGATGATCCGCCGCTCCATCGGCACGAACCTCATGCTGATCACCCTCCAGACCCTGTCGGTCTTCGGCCTGATCTGGGTGATGACGCGAGGCGGCCCGGGCGGCAGGAGCCAGACCCTCCCCCTCTTCATGTACGAGGAGGCGTTCCAGAAGAGCATGATCGGCTACGGCACGGCGGTGGCACTGTTGCTGCTGGTGGTGGGTTCGCTGTTCTCGGTGATCTATCTGCGGCTGCTGCGGACGGAGGTGTGAGTGCCGTGACCTCCCCGAACACCCGACGGCTGGCGGCAGACGCGGGTCTCCTCGTCATCGCCGCGGCCTTCGTCCTCCCACTGGCCTGGGTGATCCTCTCGTCGGTGGACCAGGAGGCGAACCTGACGGTGAAGCTCCCGGACGGCGTGACCCTCGACAACTACGACGCGGTGCTGACCCCGGAGATCACGTTCACGCCGCTGCTGAACAGCCTGCTGCTGTGCGGCGGAGGGACCGCGCTCACGGTGGTGTGCGCGGCCCTGGCGGCGTACCCGCTCTCCCGCTTCCACTCCCGCCTGAACCGCCCTTTCCTCCTGACGATCCTGTTCGCGACGAGTCTTCCCATCACGGCGATCATGGTCCCCGTGTACGCGCTGTTCGTGCAGGTGAACCTGATCGACACCATGCAGGGCACGATCTTCTTCTTCGCCGCGTCCCAACTCCCCTTCGCGATCTGGCTGATGAAGAACTTCATGGACGGTGTCCCGAAGGAACTGGAGGAGGCGGCGTGGACGGACGGCGCGTCGTCGCTGCAGTCACTGACACGGGTCGTGCTACCGCTGATGGGACCGGGCGTCGCGGTGGTGACCGTCTTCTCGTTCGTGATGATGTGGGGCAACTTCTTCGTCCCGTTCATGCTGCTCCTGACCCCGGAACAGATGCCGGCGGCGGTGAGCATCAACGAGTTCTTCGGCAATCGGGGGACGGTGATCTACGGCCAACTGGCGGCGTTCTCGGTGATCTATTCGACGCCGGTGATCCTGCTGTACGTGGGGGTGGCCAGGCGGCTGGGCGGCGGGTTCGCTCTGGGCGGGGCGGTCAAGGGGTGAGGCCGGGCCGCACGTCGAGACGCACGAGCGCGCCTGTCTCCACGAGTTGGTCCGGCAGGGCCAGGTCGGAGACACCCATGACCGCGCCCACGAAGGTGCCGTCACGGTCATGGGAGAGCTGTCCTGACACATGAACCGTGTCACCGACCTGGACGGCCTGGCTGTACCCGTAGATCGACTCCCACGGCACACCGAAGCCGTATGCCCTCGCCTGCGAACCCATGACTCACTCCTTGCGACAGTGCGAGCCCGTCGGTCGTGGACAGGCCCCTTGCACGCAGAAGTTACGGGCTCACACGGAGGGCGCTTGTCGGGGAGCGACGTGACAGTGTTCTGTGCGTGCAGAGTTCGCGCGCACGCGGCGGGGCTCACCCCTCGGGCAACACCCCGGCCTCACCCCTCGGGCAACACCCCGGCCCGGAACGGCTCCACCCCCACCACCCGCCGTACCCGCACCGGCTCGATCAGGATCATCAGGCGGCGCTCCCCGGGCAGGAGCCACGGATAGCGCTCCTCTCCGATGTACTTTCGCGTCAACCGGTCCATCGCCCGCTCCGCTTCCTCCCCCTCCACGAAGCGGACGACGCGGCCCCGGATCTCGGCGCGGTCGTAGGGGTTCTCGGGGTCGTGGTGGGACAGGGACACGAGGGGGTTGCGGCGCAGGTTCTCCTCCTTCACCCGGCCCACCGACGTGTTGACCATGACGTACTCGGCCCCGGTAGCACCCTCTCCGTCTCTCTCGATGTCCACCCACATGGGTGACACCTGAGGTGCCCCGTCCGGCCCCACCGTCGCCAAGTGCCAGAAGTTCGGCGCCAGTAGGCGCTCCCGTATGTGCCCGTCCAGCTTCGTCATGCGGTCATCCCTACCCAGGCCCGCCCGGACATCCGCACGCACGCCCCTCGGATCCCAGGAGTCACAGCACTCTCACCAACCGTAGCTTCCTACAATCCGTGTTTGTGGCCGAACAGCCCGTAGTCACCGCAGCCCGGCGCCCTTACGTTGTGCGCGTGCACCGACGCTCAGCCCGCGAACGGCAGCCCCAGCACCCGTACCCACAGCCGGACTCGTACCCGCGGCCGGACTCGTACCCGCGGTCGACCGCAGAAGCCGCCGCCCCCGTCCCGCCCTTCAACGCCCCCGTCGCCCGCAGCCTGCGCGTGGCGCTGGGCATGGGGCCCGAACACGTCGCCTACGGGATGCGGTCCTCCTTCGGCCTCCCGTACGTCACCCCGGACCTGGTCGCCGCCTGGGAACGCGGCGCCGCCTCACCCAGCGGCCCCGAACTCACCGCGCTCGCAGGGGTGTTGTGGTGCTCGCCCGGTGAACTCATCACCTCTCCCCGGACCTTGCGCGAGCACCGCTCGGCCCAGGGGATCGCCGCCGAGGACGTCGCCCGCGCGGTCGGCCTCGAAGTCTCCGCCTACCTCCGGATGGAGGAGAGCGGGGAGTGGCGCGGCACCGACCGTCAGGCGGCCGCCCTCGCCACCGTGCTCGACCTCTCGCTGCCCGAACTCACCATCGTGACGGGGCGCGAGCCGAGGCTCAGGGAACTGCTCCACAGCGCGGCCACCACCCGCTGGCAGGCCCACGTACGACCGATCACGAAACTGCTCGCCCTCGACCGACAACTCCTGGAGGACGTCCTGCAGGAGCTGCACACCGACTACCAGGGTCTGATGGCCGCGACCCTCACCTGGGCCAACGGCACCGCCGCCACCGACTCGGGCGACGCCGGCCGTGACTACCTGGACGGAATCGTCGACCGCTTCTGGTCACTGGTCCAACGAACGACGACGTACTGACAGACGCGAACGACCGTGACGGAAGACGACAACCGGCCTAGAACACCGACTCCGCCTCGTCCATGCGGTCCTTCGGCACCGTCTTCAGTTCGGTCACCGCCTCCGCCAGCGGCACCATCACCACCTCGGTGCCGCGCAGGGCGGTCATCCGGCCGTAGTCGGCCCGGTGCGCGGCCTCGACCGCGTGCCAGCCGAAGCGCGTGGCGAGCACCCTGTCGTACGCGGTCGGGGTGCCGCCTCGCTGGATGTGACCGAGAATGACGGGCTTGGCCTCCTTGCCGAGGCGGCGCTCCAGCTCGTACGCCAGCGCCGTGCCGATGCCCTGGAAGCGCTCGTGGCCGAACTGGTCGATCTCGCCGTGGCCGTAGTCCATGGAGCCCTCGGCCGGGTGCGCGCCCTCGGCGACACAGATGACCGCGAACTTCTTGCCGCGCGAGAAGCGCTTCTCCACCATCTTCACCAGGTCGGCGGGGTCGAAGGCCCGCTCCGGCAGACAGATGCCGTGCGCGCCCGCCGCCATCCCGGACTCCAGCGCGATCCAGCCGGCGTGCCGGCCCATGACCTCGACGACCATCACCCGCTGATGGGACTCGGCGGTCGTCTTCAGGCGGTCCATCGCCTCCGTGGCGACACCTACGGCCGTATCGAAACCGAACGTTCGATCGGTCGACGAGATGTCGTTGTCGATGGTCTTCGGGACGCCGACCACCGGCAGCCCCGCGTCGCTCAGCATCCGCGCGGCCGTCAGCGTGCCCTCGCCGCCGATCGGGATCAGTACGTCGATACCGAACTGGTGAGCCATGTCCTGCGCGTTCTCGCAGGCCTCGCGGAGGCGGTCGCGCTGGAGGCGGGAGGAGCCGAGAATGGTGCCGCCGCGGGCCAGGATGCCGCTGACGGACTCCAGGTCGAGGGTGCGGTAGCGGCCGTCGAGGAGCCCCGCGTAGCCGTCCTCGAAGCCGATGACCTCGTCGCCGTACTGGGCGACCGCTCGGTGCACGACCGACCGGATCACTGCGTTCAGGCCCGGACAGTCGCCGCCTGCGGTGAGAACTCCGATACGCATCGTGCTGTGTCTCCTGATCGTCCTGATCGTCCTGCTCGTGCCGGTGATTATCGGTGATTGCTGGTACTTGTGAGCCAGTCCGATTGTTTCACGGCCGACCGGGGGTCGCCGCGCCCGTCCGCCCCCGTCCGGCACCCCTCCCCGCTGGTGGGCGCCTTATCCATGGTCAGGGGTATTGTCAAGAGGGTTTCCGTCCGCCGTGACGGTGATTTCCACCCCTCCCCTGCCGAACCAGTCGAACCACATGAAGTCGAACCAGAAACGGAGTGCACACGTGACGCGCAGCGTGTACGTGACCGGGATCGATCGCGGCGACGGCCGCCAGGTCGTGGAGCTGGGGGTGATGGAGCTCCTGACCCGCCAGGTCGACCGGGTGGGGGTGTTCCGGCCGCTGCTGCACCACGGACCGGACCGGCTCTTCGACCTGCTGCGCGCCCGCTACCGGCTCACCCAGGACCCGGCGACCGTGTACGGCATGGACTACCACGAGGCGTCCACCCTCCAGGCCGAGCACGGCACGGACGAACTGGTCTCCACGCTCGTCGACCGCTTCCACGGCGTCGCCCGGGACTACGACGTCGTCCTCGTCCTCGGGACCGACTTCGCCGACACGCAGTTCCCGGACGAGCTGTCGCTCAACGCCCGGCTCGCCAACGAGTTCGGCGCGTCCGTCATCCCGGTGGTCGGCGGGCGCAAGCAGACCGCCGAGTCGGTCGCGGCCGAGACGCACAACGCCTACCGCGCGTACGAGGGCCTCGGCTGTGACGTGCTCGCCATGGTCGTCAACCGGGTCGCGCCCGCCGACCGCGGTGAGATAGCCGAGCGGCTGGGGGACTCGCGGCTGCCGCTCCCGGTGCCCTGTTACGTGTTGCCCGACGAGCCCGCGCTCTCCGCGCCGACCGTCGCCCAGATCACCCACGCGCTCGGCGGCAAGGTCCTCCTCGGCGACGACTCGGGCCTCGCCCGTGACGCGCTGAACTTCGTCTTCGGCGGGGCCATGCTGCCCAACTTCCTCAACGCCCTGACCCCGGGCTGTCTGGTCGTCACCCCCGGCGACCGCGCGGACCTCGTCATCGGCTCCCTCGCCGCGCACAGCGCCGGCACCCCGCCGATCGCGGGCCTGCTGCTCACCCTCGACGAGCGCCCCAGCGACGAGATCCTCACCCTCGCCGCCCGCCTCGCCCCCGGCACACCCGTCGTCGCCGTCGAGTCCGGCTCCTTCCTCACCGCCTCCGAACTGTTCTCCATGGAGGGCAAGTTGAGCGCGGTGACCCCGCGCAAGGCGGAGACCGCGCTCGGGCTCTTCGAGCGGCACGTGGACACCGCCGAGCTGCGGGGGCGGGTGTCGGCGCCGAGCAGCGACCGGGTCACGCCGATGATGTTCGAGCACACCCTCCTCGAACAGGCCCGCTCCGAGCGGCGCCGCGTGGTCCTCCCCGAGGGCACGGAGGAGCGGGTGCTGCACGCGGCCGAGGTCATCCTCCGCCGGAACGTCTGCGACCTCACCCTCCTCGGCCCCGTCGAGCAGATCCGCAAGAAGGCCGCCGACCTGGGCATCGACCTCGGCGACAGCATGCTGGTGGACCCGGCGACCTCCGCGTGGCGCGACTCCTTCGCGGAGAAGTACGCCCAGTTCCGCGCCCACAAGAACGTCAGCATGGAGCTGGCGTACGACGTGGTGTCCGATGTGAACTACTTCGGCACGCTGATGGTCCAGGAGGGGCTGGCGGACGGGATGGTCTCGGGGTCGGTGCACTCCACCGCCGCCACCATCCGGCCGGCCTTCGAGATCATCAAGACCAAGCCGGACGCCGACATCGTCTCGTCCGTCTTCTTCATGTGCCTCGCCGACAAGGTGCTGGTGTACGGGGACTGCGCGGTGAACCCGGACCCGAACGCCGAGCAGCTCGCCGACATCGCGATCCAGTCGGCCGCCACCGCGCGGCGGTTCGGGGTCGAGCCGAGGATCGCGATGCTGTCGTACTCCACGGGGACGTCCGGGTCGGGCGCCGACGTCGACAAGGTGCGCGAGGCCACCGGGATCGTGCGCTCCCGGCGGCCCGACCTGCTGATCGAGGGGCCGATCCAGTACGACGCCGCCGTGGAGCCGAGTGTCGCGGCGACGAAGCTGCCGGACTCCGAAGTGGCGGGCCAGGCAACGGTGTTGATCTTCCCGGACCTCAACACCGGCAACAACACCTACAAGGCCGTCCAGCGGTCGGCGGGCGCGCTCGCGGTCGGGCCGGTCCTCCAGGGGCTGCGCAAGCCGGTCAACGACCTGTCGCGGGGCGCCCTCGTCCAGGACATCGTCACCACGGTCGCCATCACGGCGATCCAGGCCCAGACACCCGCGCCCGCGGCCACGCCCGCAGCCTCGCCCGCGGCCAAGTGACCCCCACCGACGACAGAAAGCCCACCCCCGTGACCGCCACCCGCGTCCTCGTCCTCAACTCCGGCTCCTCGTCGGTGAAGTACCAGCTCCTCGACATGCGCGACAGCAGCCGCCTGGCCATGGGCCTGGTGGAGCGCATAGGCGAGGAGACCTCCCGGCTGAAGCACACCCCGCTCACCGACGGGGGTGCCTCCCGCGAGCGCACCGAGCCGATCGCCGACCACGAAGCCGCCTTGCAGGCTGTGGCGGAGGAACTGGCCAAGGACGGCCTCGGCCTGGACTCCCCCGAACTGGCCGCCATCGGCCACCGCGTGGTGCACGGCGGGCAGAGCTTCACCCGGCCCACCGTGATCGACAACGCCGTGCTCGCCGAGATCGAGCGGCTGATCCCGGTGGCACCGCTGCACAACCCGGCCAACCTGACCGGGATCCGGACCGCCCGGGCGCTGCGGCCCGACCTCCCCCAGGTCGCCGTGTTCGACACGGCGTTCCACACCACCATGCCGGAGTCGGCCGCCCGCTACGCCATCGACGTCGAGACCGCCGACGCGCACCGCATCCGCCGCTACGGCTTCCACGGCACCTCGCACGCGTACGTGTCCCGGGCGACGGCCGAACTGCTGGGCAGGGACCCGTCCGAGGTGAACGTCATCGTGCTGCACCTCGGCAACGGGGCGTCGGCCTCGGCGGTCGAGGGCGGGCGGTGTGTGGACACCTCCATGGGGCTGACGCCCTTGGAGGGGCTCGTGATGGGTACCCGGTCCGGGGACATGGACCCGGCCGTCATCTTTCATTTGATGCGCGTTGGCGGAATGTCCACGGACGAGATCGACACTCTCCTCAACAAGAAGAGCGGTCTGATCGGGTTGTGCGGCGACAACGACATGCGGGAAATCCGCCGGCGAATCGACGAGGGCGACGAACGGGCGAAGCTGGCCTTCGACATCTACATTCACCGGTTGAAGAAGTACATCGGCGCCTACTACGCCGTGCTCGGCCGGGTGGACGCGGTCGCGTTCACGGCGGGGGTCGGCGAGAACGCGGCGCCGGTACGGGAGGCCGCCGTCGCGGGCCTGGAGGGGCTGGGCCTGGCCGTGGACGGCGACCTCAACGCCGTACGGGGCGACGCGCCGCGGCTGATCTCGCCGGCCGGTGCACGGGTCGCCGTCGCGGTGGTCCCGACGGACGAGGAGCTGGAGATCGCGGCACAGACGTACGCCCTGGTCGGAAAGAACATCTGAGCTTCGAAAAGAACAACTGAGCACCACCGGGCAATACACGCCGGTAACACGACTGAGCGCATAGCCGCCCATATGAATTGCAGCATTCCGCCAGACGGAATATTCCGGAGCGAAACAAACCGATAGGATCGTCCCATGCGCCGTTCGAAAATCGTCTGTACTCTCGGCCCCGCGGTCGACTCCCACGAGCAACTGGTCGCCCTCATCGAGGCCGGCATGAACGTGGCCCGTTTCAATTTCAGCCACGGCAGCCACGCCGAGCACCAGGGCCGCTACGACCGGGTCCGGGCCGCCGCCGCCGAGACCGGTGTGGCCATCGGTGTGCTCGCCGACCTGCAGGGCCCGAAGATCCGTCTGGAGACCTTCGCCGAGGGTCCCGTCGAGCTGGTGCGCGGTGACGAGTTCACCATCACCGCCGAGGACGTGCCGGGCGACAAGCAGATCTGCGGTACGACGTACAAGGGGCTGCCCGGGGACGTCTCCCCCGGCGACCAGGTCCTCATCAACGACGGCAACGTCGAGCTTAAGGTCATCGAGGTCGACGGCCCGCGGGTGCGGACCGAGGTCATCGAGGGCGGTGTCATCTCCGACCACAAGGGCATCAACCTGCCCGGCGCGGCCGTCAACGTGCCCGCGCTGTCCGAGAAGGACGTCGAGGACCTGCGGTTCGCGCTGCGGATGGGCTGCGACCTGGTGGCGCTCTCCTTCGTGCGGGACGCCGAGGACGTGCGGGACGTCCACAAGGTGATGGACGAGGTGGGCCGCAGGGTCCCCGTCATCGCCAAGGTGGAGAAGCCGCAGGCCGTGGAGAACATGGAGGACGTCGTGATGGCGTTCGACGGCGTGATGGTCGCCCGTGGCGACCTGGCCGTCGAGTACCCGCTCGAGAAGGTCCCCATGGTGCAGAAGCGGCTCATCGAGCTGTGCCGCCGCAACGCCAAGCCGGTGATCGTGGCGACCCAGATGATGGAGTCGATGATCACCAACTCCCGTCCCACGCGCGCCGAGGCGTCCGACGTGGCCAACGCGATCCTGGACGGCGCGGACGCGGTCATGCTGTCGGCGGAGTCCAGCGTGGGCGCGTACCCGCTGGAGACGGTCCGGACGATGTCGAAGATCGTCGCGGCGGCCGAGGAGGAGCTGCTCTCCAAGGGTCTGCAGCCGCTGGTGCCGGGCAAGAAGCCGCGTACGCAGGGCGGTTCGATCGCCCGTGCCGCCTGCGAGATCGCCGACTTCCTCGGCGGCCGGGCCCTGGTGGCGTTCACGCAGTCCGGTGACACGGCCCGTCGGCTCTCCCGCTATCGCGCGTCGCAGCCGATCATCGCGTACACCACCGACGAGTCCACCCGGAACCAGCTGGCGCTCAGCTGGGGTGTCGAGTCGCACGTCGTGCCGTTCGTGAACAGCACCGACGAGATGGTCGACCTGGTCGACCACGAGATGGTCAAGCTCAACCGCTTCAACGAGGGCGACATCGCGGTCATCACCGCCGGCTCGCCCCCCGGCGTCCCCGGCACCACCAACATGGTCCGGGTGCACCACCTGGGCGGCGGCGCCCGCGACTGACGCGGCCGCCACCGTCGTACGACAGCGCTGAGGGCGCCTCCTGGGAACAGGGGGCGCCCTCAGCGCTGTGCGGCTCCCGGACGGGTCCTGTGCGGGGCCCGGTTCTCCCCGGGCCCGAGGTGACCGGCCGCTCAGTCGGTCATGAACTGGTGCATGCCCGGCACGGTGAGCGTTCCGCCGAACTGGCCCGCCTGGACGACCTTCACCTTGGTGAAGTAGATCAGCGGGATGTTCAGCGGCGGCGGGTGCTTCGGGTCGAAGGTCACCGGGATCAGACCGAGCAGGTTGCCGGAGATGCTCTCGGTGTACATGACCGTCTTGCCCTCGCGGATCGTGGACGTCGTGCCCTTGCCGGCCTGCACGTGGTAGGTCACGCCGGCCTGCTTGTCCTCGACCGTCTGGTGCAGGTCGCCGATGTCGGTGCCGTCGGATATGACGTACTTCAGCACCTCCTTGACCGAGCCGTCGGCGGTCTTCACCTTGACGACGCCCTTGTAGTCGGCGCCCTTCAGCAGCAGCGAGCTGGCGTTCAGGTACCAGGGGTCGTTCGGCAGCGGCGGTATGCCCTTCTCGACGCCGCTCTCGTCGTCCGTGGCGACGGGGCAGCCCTCGGTGTCCGCGCTCTCGCTCGGCGAGGGGCTCGGCGTGGCGGTGGCGTCGTCCGTCGCGTCGTCGGCGGCGTCGTCGGCCGCCTTCTCGGTGTCCTCGGTGTCCTCGGCGCTGTCGGTGACGTCCTTCGCGGCGTCCTCGACCTTGTCGGAGGCGTTGTCGGCGGTGTCCTTCGCGTCCTTGCCGGCGTCCGAGCCCGAGTCGTCCTTGCCCTCGTCGGAGCCGGAGGCGTCCTCCGAGGGGGAGGGCGACGGGGACGGGCTGGTGGACGTGGACGGGGTGGTGGTCTCCGTCTCCTTGTCGTCCGGCGTGAACAGGTCCTCGATCGCGGTGCCGATGTCCTCCAGCACGTTGCCGCCGCCGGTCCCGGAGGTGTCGGCCGACGAGGTGTCGCCGGAGTCGGCCGTGCCGGTCGCGGACTTGTCGCCGTCGTCCGCCGTCGACGACCCGTCCGAGGCGGCGCCGTCCTTGTCGTCGGAACCTGAATCCGACGACGCGGAGTCGTCCGTGGTCGTGTCGTCGGTGGCCGAGTCACCGGAGGAGTTGCTGTCGTCGGCGGAGTCGTCGCCCGCGGACGTGTCGTCGCCCTCGTCCGTCGACGTGCCCTCGTCCGTGGAGTCGGTGCTCTCCTCGGCGGACGGCGTCGGGGTGGGCGTGGCGGAGGCGTCGGTGCCCTCCTCGGCGGCCTCCAGGGCCTCCACGCAGTCCTTGTACTCGTCGGCCGTCAGACTCAGCTTCGTCGGGTCGTCGGCGCGGGCGAGCGTCAGCGTGGGCGTGAAGCCCATGCCCATGAGGACCGCCGTCGGCATCGCCGCCAGGGCTATCGCCTTGCCCGCCGGCACGTTCAGCCGGGTGAGAAGGGGCTTCTTGGGCGCCGCGTGCCGCGGTCCGGATCTCGCACGGGACTCTCCCACCGAAGTCCCGTGGGTCACCTCGTCAGCCGGCACTGTGCCTCCCGTTCGTCCCGTTCGTGGGGGTGGTACCTGTCAGGTCGTCGCCCTCGCCGTTCGGCGCCCCGCTCACCGAACCCGCTCCCGCGGACTCCGGGGCGTCGCCCTTGTGCAGGGGGACCGCACCTTGCTGTGCCGTGTTCTCGGGAGCCGTGTCCTGCGCCACCGGCGTCCGCGACGGGGTCTTGTAGGTGGACGGCACCGCCGCCTCCTCGTGACCGGGCGCCCAGGCGATGGCCAGCGCACCGCCGATCAGGGAGAGCAGGAAGCCGACACCGAAGCCACCGAGGTTGGACACAGGGATGGACACGAGCGCCAGGAGGATCGCCGCCGTACCGGCGAAGGTGCGTACGTGCCGCTGGAACCAGAGGCTGACCCCGAGCACCACCAGCAGCACGCCGATGATGAGGGATCCCGCGCCGCCCGTCGTCGACATGGCGAGCGTCAGGTGGCCGATCTGGAGGTTCGCGTACGGCAGGTACATGATCGGGAAACCGCCGAGCAGGACCAACAGGCCCGCCCAGAAGGGACGTGAGCCCCTCCAGTCGCTAAAGCGCCGCCGAAAGGCGCGGAGATAGTCTTCGTTCTGCCCCGTTGACTCGGCGCTCATGGACAACAGCTCCCTGGAACGGTGTTGCTGTGAGAAGTTCACGTACGACACGTACGGAGACGGGCGTACGGAATTCAGGTACGGAGGTCGCGTGCGCGGTGGAGCGCACGGCGAGGGGGACGGGCGGGCGAAGAAGCGGACGCCCCCTCACCCGCCCAGGGAGTGCCTAGTAGCACTCCACGACGCCCTTGTGGAGCGACATCTTCAAGTTGCTCAGCTTGAAGGTTCCTGCGGTGGTCGCCCACGCCGTCTGCTTCACGCCGGTGAGCGAGGCCGAGTCGGCCTGCTGAGCGAACCCGTAGGGGTTGGCCTGCTCCGAGCCACCCTTCATGCCCGGACCCTTGTTGGCGTCCTTGGCCGCCACACCGATGTCGATGCCCTTGAAGACGGCATCCGCCTCGAGGTCCTCGACGTCGATGTAGAGGTTCTCGGCCTCGACCTTCTTGCCACCGGTGCCGGCGGTCAGCTTGAGGCTGACGCTACCGAGGATCGGGACACCCGGGGTGACGACCGACTGGCACATGTTGGTGATGGTCGCGGACTTGAACGCCGAAACGGCGACGGGGTGAACCGTCTTCTCGCCCTTGAGGGTGTAACCCTCGTCGAGCGCTCCGTACTGCGAGAAGCCCGTGCCGTCGAGCTGACCCGCCGTCACCTTGAACGACTGGCCCGACACACTGAACGACGCGGCGAGAGCACCCTGCGCGAGGGCGACACCTATCGCTGCCGTGGCGGCGACGCTGGGCACCATGACCACAGCGAACCGCTTCCATCTGGTCCCGCCACGCACCTGGGACTCCATATTTCCTCCTTCTCGGACGTACATCTCCTGACACCGGCTCGCCCCCACAGGCGGCGGCTCAACCAGGCAGGGATGGGAGAAGTGCTACGTCCTCGGGAAGGAGAGCGCCCGCGCTCGGTGGCGCGAAAAGCGCCCGAATCACCGGCGATCACCCCCGAGCGACAACCACTGGTCGCGCCTGACACGCATCACGCACAACCTGCTGGACAGGCTCCGCGGTTGGCGGAGACCCCCCTGCCCAAGAGCCGGCGCCACTGTCGCCCGCTCTACTCGGTGGGGACCCAGAAAACCCGTTGACCCGACTGGCTGGCGGGGTACGGGACAGGACCGAGCGTCGCCGATCGTGGTGCATTCTCGCCGCCCCCGCAAGGGGGGTCGTTACTGGCTAGTAACGGACGGATAACCGAACAACGACCCATCGGCATCGGCCAGCGACCCTGGGTGGCACCGGGTGAGGCGACACAAGGGTGGACAGTCGGACAGAGTCCGACAGAACGACGACTTTCTCTTACTGCCAGTAACAGCGGCCGCGTTTACCAAGATTTGGTAAAACGCGGCCGCGGTGTCGCTGTGTCGCCAAATCTCTCACTCGCGCACCACCCGCCCCCGCACTGCGGGACGGGGTGCTCACGAGCCCCCGGGCCTCCGCCCGTCACAGCCAACGCTCGGCCGAGGCAGGGGGTTCACGGACGGGTCAGAACAGGGCCCGCGCCAGCGACCGACGCGCCGCGGCCACCCGCGGGTCGTCACCGCCGACCACCTCGAAGAGCTCCAGCAGCCTCAGCCGTACGGCGTCCCGGTCGTCACCGGCCGTGCGCCGCACCGTGTCGATGAGTCGCCCGAACGCGTCCTCCACATGTCCGCCGACGAGGTCGAGGTCCGCCGCCGCGATCTGCGCCCGCGCGTCACCCGGGTTCTCGGCGGCCGCCTTGCGCACGTCCTGCGGGTCGGCGCCCTGCACGCGCTGGAGCAACTCGGCCTGCGCGAGGCCCAGTTTGGCCTCGGTGTTGCCCGGGTCGTCGCTCAGCACGTTCTTGTACGCCTGCACCGCGCCCCCGAAGTCGCCCGCGTCCAGGGCCCGTACGGCGGCTTCGAGCAGGTGGTCGTAGGGGCCGGCCGGGATCTGCGGGGCCGCCGCCTCGACGGGGGCGCCGGACTCGGCGTCCGGGTCCACCACCAGGCCGGTGAGCCCGAAGCGCTCCTCGGCGACCTGGACCAGCTGGTCGAGGGTCGCGCGGATCTGCTGCTCGGGGGCGGCGCCCTGGAAGAGGGGCAGGGCCTGACCGGCGACAACGGCGAACACGGCCGGGATCCCCTGGATCCCGAACTGCTGCATCAACATCTGGTTGGCGTCGACATCGATCTTCGCGAGGACGAACTTGCCGTTGTACTCGACGGCGAGGCGCTCCAGCACCGGGCTGAGCTGCTTGCAGGGCTGACACCACTCGGCCCAGAAGTCGATGACGACGGGGACTTCGGTGGACCGCTGCAGGACCTCGCTCTCGAACCCGGCCTCGTCGACGTCGATGACCAGGTCGGCCGGGGAGACCGCCCCTCCCCCGCCCTGCCGGGCCGCTTCGGCGCGCGCCTGCTCCGCCTTCGACTTGGCCTCCTGGGCCGCCTTCACCGCGGCGAGGTCGACGACTCCGCTCATGGACATGTTCCGTGGCTGCATGAGTACATCCTCCCCCTTCCGAGCACGCAGGTGAAAAGCGTCCTGGGCCAGGACCCCACCGGGCTTACGCTACGACCCGTAGCGTAACGGGCCCGGAGGCTCTCCTGCACCCCTCCGTACCCACTCCGCAGTGATCTGCCTCACGACGGCGGGGAGAAATTCGACAACGGCCGGATATGGTCGGCGGATGCAGAGCCGCACCCCCGCGTCCCGGGCCACGGGCGGCCGTCCGCGCAGCGCCGCCGCGGACGCCGCGATCCTGGCCGCGACCCGTGAGGCACTGGTCGAGCTGGGCTGGTCGAAGCTGACCCTGGGCGACGTGGCCGGCCGGGCCGGTGTCGCGAAGACGACCCTCTACCGCCGCTGGGCCGGCAAGAACGAACTCGTCGTGGACGCCGTGGCGGAACTCTTCGACGAACTGCGCCTCCCCGACCGGGGCAGCCTGGCGGCCGACATCGAGGGCGTGGTGCTCCAGTTCGCGGCGATCCTGACCCGCCCGGAGGCCAAGAGCGGTCTCATGGCCGTCGTCGCCGAGTCGACCCACGACGACGCCCTGCGCGAACGCATCCGCGCGTCCATCGTCGACCGCCAGAAACGTCTCGTCCTGGAGGGCCGCGCCCGCGCCCAACTCCGCGGCGAACTACCCCCGGAATCCGACCCCGCCACCGCCGCCCGCATCGCCGACCTCATCTTCGACGTCGTCGCGGGCGCGGTCGTCCACCGCACCCTGGTCAGCGCGGAACCGGCGGACGAGGACTGGGCCAGGGGCTTCACGACCCTTTTGCTGCACGGCCTGAGGGGCACCTCATAAAACGCGCCCCGTAAGACGCGCCCTGTAAGGGGCGCGGGGACTGCGCGAGAAGCCCCCACGCACCCGCACTCGACGACGGCCCTCCGCCGCAGGCAGCCGCGCCCTAGAACCCCGCCGGCTCCGTATACACCCCCCACTCCTCCCGCAGCACCCCGCAGATCTCCCCCAGCGTCGCCTCGGCCCGCACCGCGTCGAGCATCGGCCCGATCATGTTGGCCCCACTGCGCGCCGCCGCGAGCATCGCGTCGAGCGCGGACCGCACCGCCGCGTCGTCCCGCGCCGTCTTCCGCGCCGCGAGCACCCGCACCTGCTCCCGCTCCACCTCATGGCTGACCCGCAGGATCTCCAGGTCGCCGGTCACGGACCCATGGTGGACATTGACGCCGACGACCCGCTTCTCCCCCTTCTCCAGCGCCTGTTGGTACCGGAAGGCGGACTCCGCGATCTCCCCGGTGAACCACCCGTCCTCGATCCCCCGCAGGATCCCGGACGTGATCGGCCCGATCGGATGCACCCCGTCCGGATGCGCCCGCAGCCCCCGCTCCCTGATCTGGTCGAAGATCTTCTCGGCGTCGGCCTCGATACGGTCCGTCAGCTGCTCGACGTACCACGAACCACCCAGCGGATCGGCGACATTGGCGACGCCGGTCTCCTCCATCAGCACCTGCTGCGTCCGCAGGGCGATCTCCGCGGCCTGCTCGGACGGCAGCGCCAGCGTCTCGTCCAGCGCGTTGGTGTGCAGCGAGTTGGTGCCGCCGAGCACCGCCGACAGCGCCTCCACCGCCGTACGCACCACGTTGTTGTACGGCTGCTGCGCGGTCAGCGAGACCCCGGCGGTCTGCGTGTGGAAGCGCAGCCACTGGGCCTTCTCCGTGCGCGCCCCGTACACGTCCCGCATCCACCGCGCCCAGATCCGGCGCGCCGCGCGGAACTTGGCGATCTCCTCGAAGAAGTCGACGTGCGCGTCGAAGAAGAAGGACAGCCCGGGCGCGAACACGTCGACGTCGAGCCCACGGCTCAGCCCCAGCTCCACGTACCCGAAGCCGTCGGCGAGCGTGTACGCCAGCTCCTGCGCGGCCGTGGCCCCGGCCTCGCGGATGTGGTAGCCGGAGACGGAGAGCGGCTTGTACGCGGGGATCTCGGCCGCGCAGTGCTCCATGAGGTCGCCGATGAGGCGCAGGTGCGGCTCGGGCTGGAAGAGCCACTCCTTCTGCGCGATGTACTCCTTGAAGATGTCGGTCTGGAGGGTGCCGTTGAGCACGCCCGGGTCGACGCCCTGCCGCTCGGCGGCCACGAGGTACATGCAGAAGACGGGCACGGCGGGCCCGCTGATCGTCATGGAGGTGGTGACATCGCCCAGCGGGATGTCCTGGAAGAGCACCTCCATGTCGGCTGCGGAGTCGATGGCGACCCCGCAGTGCCCCACCTCACCGAGCGAGCGCGACTCGTCCGAGTCCCGCCCCATGAGCGTCGGCATGTCGAAGGCGACGGACAGTCCTCCGCCCCCGTTGGCGAGGATCTTCTTGTACCGCTCGTTCGTCTGCTCCGCGTTCCCGAACCCCGCGAACTGGCGGATCGTCCAGGTCCGCCCCCGGTAGCCGGTCGGATACAGCCCGCGGGTGAAGGGGTACTCCCCCGGCCAGCCGATCCGCTCGAACCCCTCATACACGTCCCCCGGCCGGGGCCCGTACACGGGCTCCACCGGATCCCCGGAAAGCGTCGTGAAGTCGGCCTCCCGCTTCCGCGCGGAGTCGTAACGTTCCTGCCAGCGGCGGCGGCCCTCTTCGATGGCGTCAGCGTCCATGACTCCAATTTACTAGGACGTCCTAGTAAATGTCGACGGCAGACCGCCGTACGCGTCGGTACGGCGGTGGGAGCTACGCCTTGGCGGTCGCGAGCGAGCTGTCCGCGATCCGCGACTCCAGCTCACGGCTGACCTTGCGCTCCACGAAGAAGGCGGCCGTCGGGATCGTGCCCGCCAGCAGCACCCACAGCTGCTTCTTGACCGGCCACTTCGCCTTGGAGCCGAGATCGAAGGCGAAGACCAGGTACAGGACGTACAGCCAGCCGTGCGCGAGGCTGACGACGTACGTGAAGTCCGCGGCGCCGTCCAGTTCGAGCACGTACTTGCCGATCATGCCCAGGGTCAGCAGTACCAGCAGCACACCGGTGACGTAGGCCAGGACGCGGTAGCGGGTCAGCACGCTCTTTTTCATACGCACGAGCGTAGCCACAGGTCGGGCACGATCTTCGAGCACCCCTCGGTCGCCGGCTCAGCTCTCCTCGAAGTCCCCCGCGGCCACGCGCAGCGGCCTGAGCATCGCGAAGATCTCCGCGCACTCCTCGGCGTCGTAGGCGCCGAGACCGAAGTCCATGGCCATGAGGTCACGGGTGGCCGCGTCGCAGACCTCGCGCCCCTTCTCCGTGATGGAGGCGAGGGTGCCCCGGCCGTCATTGGGGTTCGGACGCTTGTCGACCAGGCCGGACTTCACCAGCCGGTCGACGGTGTTCGTCACGGACGTGGGGTGCACCATGAGCCGCTCGCCGATCTTGGACATCGGCAGCTCGCCCTTCTGCGAGAAGGTGAGCAGCACGAGGGCCTCGTAGCGCGCGAACGTCAGTCCGTACGGTTTGACCACCGCGTCGACCTCCGCCAGCAGGATCTGCTGGGCACGCATGATCGACGTGATCGCGGCCATGGACGGGACGCTCCCCCAGCGCTGCTTCCAGTGCTCGTCGGCGCGCGAGATGGGATCGAAGGACAGACTGAGCGGCTTCGGCACGGCACCGACCTTACCGGCCGGTCACATGCCGGTCAGCCCCGTCTCGCCCTTCGGTCGCCCCTAAGGGGGCGCGGGGAACGGCGCGAACGGCGTCCGGTTTTCAGGGGCGCGGGGAACTGCGCGAACGGGGTCCGGTTTTCAGGGGCGCGGGGAACTGCGCGAACGGGGTCCGGGG